>JACXUS010000183.1 GCA_014763785.1 Sphingomonadales bacterium
AAGATCGACGGTGACCGCCAGCGTCACCAACGGCCGCGCGCTGCGCTACGCCAAAGGCTCCGCGCGCGGCCTCCTACACCATGTGCTGGGACACTGCCGAAATTCGCCCGCGCCACGCATAACAGCTGGGGGCTGATCGGCCCCGAGGGCCCGGTCAAATCCGACGATGGCGAGGCTGGCGCCGGGGCGATCATCCTGAAGATGCTCGAGGGCGCGGCCCTGCCCGGGCATCTGATCGTGGTGACCCGTTGGTATGGCGGCAAGCATCTGGGCGGCGATCGCTTCCGCCATGTGGCCGAGGCGGTGCGGCTGTATCTGGCCGAGATCGGCGCGGCCTAGCGCATCCGGCGGGTCAGACGGGCGGCCTGTTTGGCGCGCTTGGCCATTTCGGCGGCCTGTTTCCTTTGCTCGGGCGAGCCCTCGGCCTTGCCGCGGCTCGAGAGCATCTGCGCGCCCTTGTCGATGCCCGCATTCAAAAGCCGCCGGGTGATCATCCGGATCGCCATGTTGATCAGCTGATTGAGGTTCATGCCTCATCCTCCTCGTCGATCAGATCGTCATCCTCGCCCGGGTCGGGATGGGAAAAAAGCTCGGGTTGCGCGGTATCGGGGGCCTCGTCCTCGGCCTCGGACCCGGGCATCGCGCGGTTATCGAGAAGCCCCGCGGCGCGCAGCTCCTTCAGCCCCGGCAGGTCGCGCGCGCTTTCCAGACCGAAGTGATCGAGGAAGCCTTGCGTCACCACGAAGGTCACCGGCCGCCCCGGCGTCATCCGCCGCCGGCCAAAGCGGATCCAGTCCATTTCCAGAAGCTGGTCGATGGTGCCGCGGCTGACTGCGACGCCGCGGATTTCTTCGATTTCGGCGCGGGTGACGGGCTGGTGATAGGCGATGATCGCCAGCGTCTCGACCGCGGCGCGGCTCAGTTTCCTTTGCTCCACCACTTCCTTTTGCATCAGGAAGCTGAGGTCCGGCGCCGTGCGAAAGGCCCAGGCCTCGCCCACCTTGACCACGCGCACGCCGCGCCCCTCGTAGCGGCGGCGCAGATAGGCCAGCGCCTCGGCCGCGTCGCAGCCATGCGGCATGCGGTCTTCCATCTCGCGCAAGCTGACCGGCTCTGCCGAGGCAAAGAGGATCGCCTCGACCATGCGTTCCTGTTCCGCCAAGGGGGGCGCGGCAAAAAGCGATTGTTCGGCGGGATCGGCACTCATGAACGCGGGCTCGTGCGGGCGCGGATCGAGATCGGCGCGAAGGTTTCGGTCTGGCGCAGCTCGATCTGGCCCTGTTTGGCCAGTTCGAGCGAGGCGGCGAAGGTGGCGGCGGTGGCCGAGCGGCGGCGCTTCGGGTCGCGGTGCCAGCCCTCGGGCAGGTAGCTGACGATATCGGTCCAGGTTCCGGCAAAGCCGATCAGCCCGCGCATCCGCTCGAGCGCCTGCTCCATCGTGAAGACATCTTTGCGATCAAAGGCATAGGGGCGAAATTCGTCGCGGGTGCGGATCCTGGCATAGGCCTGCATCAGATCGAGGAGCGAGGCGGAATAGACCACCTTGCGGACCCGTTCGACATCCTCGCCGACGCCGCGGGCAAAGATATCGCGCCCGAGCTGGTCGCGCGCCATGAGCTGCGCTGCCGCCTCGCGCATCGCGGCCAGACGTTCGAGCTGGAAGGCCAGATGGGCCGCCATATCCTCGGCCGAGGGGCCCTCGGCGCCGGGTTCGGGCGGCAGCAGGAGGCGCGATTTCAGGAAGGCAAGCCAGGCCGCCATCACCAGATAATCGGCCGCAAGCTCGATGCGCAGCGCGCGGGCCTCTTCGACGAAGCGCAGATATTGCTCGGCCAGTTGCTGCACGGAAATCCGCCGCAGATCGACCTTTTGCGTGCGCGAGAGGTTCAACAACAGGTCGAGCGGCCCCTCGAAGCCCTCGACATCGACGATCAGCGCCTCGGCCGCGAGCCGTTCGCTGACGCTTTGCGCCTCGAAGAGATGGGCGGCCTCGATCGGTGTGGGGTCGGTGTCAGCCATGCGCCTCGCCATGCGTGAGGCTTTCAAACTCGGCCTCCAGCGCGGCAATGTCAATCTTTGCGGGCGTCAGGCGGCGGGCAAGGGCCGCTTCGGCGCGGGCGGCGGCGGCGGGGCTGAGCCGCCCGGCGGCCGCGGCCACCGGCGCCATCTCGGCCAGATCGCCGCTGCAATGCAGCACCACATCGCAGCCCGCGGCAAGCGAGGCGGCCGTGCGTTCGGCCAGCGTGCCCGAGAGCGCCTGCATGGTGATGTCGTCGGTCATCAAGAGGCCCGCAAAGCCGATCTCCTCGCGAATGAGCCGGATCACCGCGGCGCTTTGCGTGGCGGGCGCATCGTCAAGCGCGGTGAAGCGGATATGCGCGCTCATCGCCATCGGCATATCGGCAAGCGCGGCGAAGGGGGCGAAGTCGGTGGCGCGCAGATCGTCGAGCGAGGCGGTCACCACCGGCAGGTGAAGATGGCTGTCGGCCGTCGCACGGCCGTGGCCCGGGATATGCTTGATCACCGGCAGGACGCCGCCCGCAAGGAAGCCTTCGGCGGTGGCGCGGGCATTGGCGGCCACCGCGGCGGGCGTCGCACCAAAGCAGCGATTGCGCAGGAAGGGGTGGGTGTCGGGGCCCGCAATGTCGCAGGTTGGCGCGCAATTGGTGTCGATGCCAAGCGCGGCCAGTTCGGCCGCCTGCAGCCGCGCGCGCAGCCAGAGGGCGCGGGCCACGGCGGCGGGCGGCACGGCTGCGACCTGATCGAGCGGCGGCAGCATCTCGCGCCAGTGCGGGGCGCGCAGGCGCTGCACGCGCCCGCCCTCCTGGTCGATCAGCACCGGCGCGTCGCGGCCCAGCGTCGCGCGCAGATCGGCGGTCAGGCGGCGCAGCTGATCGGGGCTCTCGACATTGCGCGCGAAAAGGATGAAGCCGAACGGGTCGGCGTCACGGAAAAACGCGGCCTCATCCGCCGTCAGAACGGGCCCCGAAAGGCCTAAGATCGTGGCGCCCGGGCGCGCGATATCGTGCATGCTGATCCCCTCAACGCACCAGCGTCGGAATGCAATTGGTCTGTTCGGCGACCAGCGCCGCGCAGAAGCGCCGCGCCTCGTCGACATCGGCAAAGCCCTCGACGCGCAGCCGATAGAAGGTGCGCCCGCCCGAGGCCGCCTGCTGGATCACCCGGCGCTTGCCCTCCATCAGCGCGCCAAAGCGCGTGGCGACGCGGGCCCATTCCTCGCGCGCAAGGTCCGGGCTCTCGAAGGCGCCGATCTGTGCGAGCCGCGTGCCCTCGGGCAGGCTGGCGGGGTCGACCTCGGCCACCGCGGGGCCGGTGCCCTCGCTCTCGCCGCTCATCGCGGCGGCGACGGCGGCGGCGACGGCCTCGGCGGCCAGATCGTCATCGGGGCGCGCCAGCGGCCGCGGCGAGTGCTTGACCCCCGGCACGGTTTCCGGGATCACCTCGATCGGGGCCGCGGCGGTGTCCGTGGCAGCTTCGGTTTCGGGCGCGAGATCCGCAGCCTCGGGCGAGCCTTCGTCCGGCCCGGCCGCGGCGTCGGGCAAGGGTCCGGGGGGCGGCACCACGGCGGCCGGCGCGGGGCTGCCCCCCGCCGCATCGGGCACGGGCAGCGGCGCGGGCTCGGCCCCATCAGCCGGATCGGGGTCAGCGGACGCGCCGGGATCGGGCAAGGGGCCGACAGCGGCCATGGTCATGTCTTCCTCGGCCAGACCCTCGGGATCGGGGGCGAGCATCACCTGTTCCGGGCCGGGCGCGGCATAGCCGGTGCCCGCAACCTGATTGACGGCAAGGCCCACATGGCTTGCAAGCTCCCCGCCCGGGTCCTCGGGGGCGATGCGGGCGGGCCCCTCGATCGCGCGGATCACCGGGACGCCCGACACATCGCGCACCGCAAGCTTGTAGCCCCAGACCACCACCCCGATCAGCAGCGCAACCGAGGTCGCAGCCCCCGCCAGACGCACCCAGCGCGACACAGGATCGAGCGCAGAGCCCGGGGCATCGCCCGGACCCGCGTCATAGCCATAGCCTCCGCCGTCGCGATAGGGATCGCCCGTCATCTCGCCTCGCCGCCGGTTTCCCGGCCTAACTGCCCGTTGCGGTCCCCCGCAAACGCCCCGGCGCCGTGCGTCAGCGCATCTCTTCGGCCGGGGTCACCCCAAGAATACCAAGACCCGCGGAAATCACAACGGCACAGGCCCGGGCAAGGGCGATTTTCGCCGATGTCGCGGCCGGATCGTCCTGCACGAAGCGCAGGGCGGGCTCCTCATTGCCGCGGTTCCAGAGCCCGTGCAGGTCGGAGGCGATCTCGTAGAGGAAGAAGGCGATCCGGTGCGGTTCATTGGCGCGCGCGGCGATCTCCACATGGCGCGGCCATTCGGCGATCTTGCGCGCCAGCGCCAGTTCCGCCTCGTGGCGGTTGCGGGTCAGATCGGCTGCGGCCAGCGCGGCGTCAGACACATCCACGCCCGCCTCGGCGGCCTTGCGCAGCACCGAAGCGACCCGGGCATGGGCATATTGCACATAGAAGACCGGGTTGTCCTTGGATTGTTCCAGCACCTTGTCGAAGTCGAAATCCAAGGGCGCGTCGTTCTTGCGAGTCAGCATGTGGAAGCGCGTCACATCGGCGCCCGCCTGCTCGACCACGTCGCGCAGCGTGACAAAGGTGCCCGCGCGCTTGCTCATCTTGAAGGGCTCGCCGTTCTTGAAGAGCTTCACCAGCTGAATGAGCTTGATATCGAGCGGCACCCGGTTTTCCGAAAGCGCCGCGACCGCCGCCTTCATCCGCTTGACGTAACCGCCATGGTCGGCGCCGAAGACGTCGATCAGCTGATCGAAGCCGCGTTGCACCTTGTCATAGTGATAGGCGATATCGGGCGCGAAATAGGTCCAGCTGCCGTCCGATTTCTTCACCGGGCGGTCCACGTCATCGCCAAAGGCCGAGGATTTGAAGAGGGTCTGTTCCCGCTCTTCCCAATCCTCGGGCAGCTTCCCTTTCGGCGGCTCCAGCACGCCTTCATAGATCAGGCCGAGGTCCTCGAGACGCTTCAGCGCGGCCTCGATCTTGCCGGTGCCATAGAGCGCCTTTTCCGAGGAATAGACATCCATCTTCACGTTCAAGAGCTGCAGATCCTCGCGGATCATGCCCATCATCGCTTCGGTCGCGAATTCGCGCACCTCGTCGAGCCAGTGCTGCTCGCCCTTGTCCAGAAGACTCTCGCCATATTTGGCTTTCAGCGCCTCGCCGACCGGGATCAGGTAATCGCCGGGGTAAAGCCCCTCGCGGATCTCGGGCTCGAGCCCGCAGGCCTCGCGATAGCGTTCATAGGCCGAGCGGGCGAGCACATTGACCTGCGCGCCGCCGTCGTTGATGTAATATTCGCGGGTGACCGCGTAGCCCGCGAAGTCGAGCAGGCTCGCCAAAGCATCGCCGAAGACCGCGCCGCGGGTATGGCCGACATGCATCGGCCCCGTGGGGTTGGCCGAGACATATTCCACGTTGACCTTGAGCCCCTGCCCCAGCGTCGAGCGGCCGAAATCGGCGCCCGCCGCCAGCGCCGCGACGATCACCCGGTCCCAGCTTTCCGGCGCCAGACGCAGGTTCAGGAAGCCCGGCCCCGCCACCTCGGCCGCGGTGATCCGCGGATCGGCACCGAGCTTCGCGGCCAGCGCCTCGGCAATCGCGCGCGGATTGGCGCCCGCGGGTTTCGCCAGCACCATCGCGGCATTGGTCGCCATATCGCCATGGGCCGCATCGCGCGGCGGCTCGCGTTCCTCGACGCGCAGATCAACGCCGGCGACATCGAGTACGACCAAGCCAAAGCCCACCTGGACGACTGCCTCGCCCTCGCCGGGGACATGCACGCCATCTACATGAGCATCGACGATTCGCTCCGCAGGATCGCCAACCAAGCCTTCTTCGACAAGCTCATCGTCACTGATGACGACGCCATCCACGGCGAACCCGGCGTCCCGTTCAACGTGTTC
>JACXUS010000493.1 GCA_014763785.1 Sphingomonadales bacterium
GCCGCGATCAGGCCCAGCGTGACGGTCGTCTTGCCGCTGCCCGATGATGCGGCGGCGATCAGCAGTCCCGGTGTTCTCATTCGGGGAACCTCGGGGCGGTGCCAACGGGGCGATAGCGGCGGTCGTAGTCGCCGGCGTAAAGGCGGCTGTCGTCGAACCCTTCGGCCGCCAGCGCCCGCCCGACAAGGATCAGCGCCGTGCGTTCGCCCAGCCCGATCGCCGGGTCAACGCTGCCAAGCGTGCCGCGCACCACCTGCTGATCGGGCCAACTTGCCCGAAACACCACCGCCACCGGGCAATCGGCGCCATAGAACGGCACCAGCCGCGCCTGCACCTCGGCCAGCAGATGCACCGACAGATGGATGGCCAGCGTCGCCCCGGTGCGGGCGAAAGCTTCAAGGGCTTCGCCCTCGGGCATCGCCGAGGCACGGCCTGCGGTGCGGGTCAGCACCACCGATTGCGCGAGGCCGGGCAGCGTCAGTTCCGCCTGCAACACCGCCGCCGCGGCGGCAAAGGACGGCACTCCCGGTGTCACGTCATAGGGGATACCCAAGGCCCGCAGGCGGCGCAGTTGCTCGCCCATCGCCGACCACACCGACAAATCGCCGGAATGCAGCCGCGCCACATCCAGCCCTGCGGCATGGGCCGCGCCGATCTCGGCCATGATCTGGTCGAGCGACAAGGGCGCGGTGTTCACGATCCGCGCGCCTGGCGGGCAATGGGCCAGCAGCGCCTCGGGCACGAGACTGCCGGCGTAAAGGCAGACCGGGCAGGCGGCGATCAGGTCGCGCCCGCGCAAGGTAATCAGATCGGGCGCACCCGGGCCCGCGCCGATGAAGTGAACAGTCATTCGCTATTTCCTTTGGTTTCGGCGATGGCGCAGGTCGCCATGCCATCGGGCGCGATGATCCGCGCCACGGTGATCCTCGCCCCGGCCCCCGCCGCCACCAGCGCCGCAGCTTCGGCCACCGAGCCCGTGCCGTGCATCGCCAGAACGCGTGGCGATTGTGTGGGCGTCGCAACCCCCGCCACAGCCACGCTCCACAGCGGCAGGCCCCGCTCGGCGGCCAACGCCTGCAACCCGGCGCGTTTTCCGGGCAGCGTGGCCAGCGCCTCGACCTGCCCGCCCGCCGCCTCGGCCAGCGCCAGCGCCGCGCGCAGCGAGGCGAGCGGTGCACCGTTGCGGTATCCGATCCCGGCCACCCTCATCGCAGCCCCCGCCATTGCACCACGGGCCGCGATGCCTGCCAGTCGCGGAACCGGCCCAGATGCCCCGCCTCGGCCAGGTCGATCCGCAAGAGCGTGCCGCCATGCCGGGCATGCAGG
>JACXUS010000023.1 GCA_014763785.1 Sphingomonadales bacterium
GCTGGTTGCCGCCGCGCTCTTGCGCCATGGCCTCGCCCAAGGCGCGCATCCCCTCGCGCAGCGCCTCGATCGCATCGGCCTGCCGGTCGATGGCGGCGCCGGTGTCGCCGCGGCGCAGGGCCTCTTCGGCGCCATCCATCGCGCGGCCGGCCTCGTCCAGACGGCGCTGCGCCTCGGCGCCCGCCTCATTGCCGAGCCGCGGCATCAGCCCCTGCTGGCGGCCCAGCTCACGCCGCAACGCGCGCTGCCGGTCGGCCAGACTTTGACCGCTCTGGCCCTGCTGACCTTCGGCGCCCTGACCTTCGGCGCCTTGGCCCTCGCCTTCGCCCTGCCCCTGCTGCTGACCATCCTGCCCCTGCTGCCCCTCCTGCATATCGCGGAAGGCCTCGTCGGACAGCTCCTGTTGCTGACGCAGCGTCTCGCCCAGATCGCGCATCGAGGGGTTGCCAGTGTCGCCCTGACCGCCCTGCCCCTGCGTGACCTGCAGGTTCTCCATCATCCGCGCCAGCTGATCCAGAAGCTCCTGCGCCTCGGCCATCCGGCCTTCTTCCATCAGGCGCTGGATTTCATCCATCAGCTGCTGGATCTGATCGCCGGTGATCTGCTGGCTCGGCCCCTGCTGGCCGAATTGCGGCCCCTCCTCGGCGGGGGCGCGCTCGGCCAGCATCTGCAGATAGCGGTCGGTCGCGTCCTTCAGCTCCTGCATCAGCTTGGCGATCTCATCCTTCGAGGCGCCGTTGCGGATCGCCTCGGAGAGCCGCTCCTGTGCCTGCTGCATCGCCGCCAAAGCATCGGCCAGACCGCCGTCCTCCAGCTCTTCGGCCAGCGCCCAGAGCACCTCGGCCACCTCGTCACGGGTCGCGGCATCGGGCAGACCGGCGTCCAGCCGGTGCGCCACCAACCGGACCCGGGTGTAAAGCCCGGGCTTGGCGATGAACCCGTCCGGCAGCGCGGTCGCCGCGCGCAGCCATTGCCCGGCGCGGGGCGCATTCTCGCGCGACCACAGGATATCGCGCCGCGCCTCAATCAGGGTCGCGGCCAGCGGGTCGAAGAACCGCCGCCCGGGCAGCTCGAGCGCCTGTTCCCCGGTGGTGCCGATCTGCCCGCGGCCGTCCTCGACCTCGAGCGTCAGCTTGACCGGCAGGTTCGCCCAAGGGTGCTTCGCGGCATCCTCGACCAAAGCCTCGGTGAAATCGGTGCGCGCGCCGGAAAACGGCATCGGCAGATCGAAGACCAGATCGTCGCGCGGCTCGGGCGCCAGCGCCAGACCATAGCGCCGCGGCACGGCGGCCAGATCGAGCGTGATCCGCGCGCGCCCGGCGGTCACCGCGTAATCATCGGTGGCGCGGAACGGCTGGCTCAGCTTGCCATCGGCGCGCCGCTCCGCCAGCCCCACGAGCTCGACCGAGGGCGCATCATCGGGCAGGATCGTCACGGTGAAGCGCCGACCCGCAGGGCCGCCGATCTCGATCACGCCCGAGCGCACCGCCTCGAAATCGCGCTTGGCCGCGGCCTCGCCCTCGGCGATCTGCGGCAGGGCGGCGGGGCTCGACACGGTTTCGCTGAACGGCACCGAGCCCGGCGGACCATAGAAGCGGAACGCCATCCGCGTGCCCTCGGGCACGGCAAGCTCATCGCCCTCGAGCCGGTTCAGATAGAGGCCGGGCTTGGCCGTATAGCGCGGGGGTTCTGCCCAGCCTTCCCAGCTGGGGCCCATCGCGGCCTCGGCCGGACCTGCGGTGCCGGGCGCGGCGCCGGGGTCGAGCATCCGGGCAGGCGCCCCGAAGATCAGCGCGACGACCAGCGCAATCAGCGCGGTGATGCGCAGCGCGAAAGGGTCACGCCGCGCCAGATCGGGATCGGGCGCGACCGGGCGCGCACCCGCCGCGCGCTGCGCCATCCGCGCGAGATGCGCAGCCCAGAGCGCCCGCGCCGCCGGATCGGAGGCGCCCAGCGCCATCTGATCGCCCATTGCCGAGAGCGGCCGCCCGGGCAACGTCGCATCCAGCCGCGCGATGGCCTCGGCCCGCGACGGCCAGCGGAACCGCCGCAGCCCGAGGATAAAAGTTCCCAGCTTTACAAGGCCATAACCCCCCGCCAGCGGCAAATGCCATGCCGCGGGCAAAACGTCCTGCACCCGGAAGGCCAGCGCCGCAAGGCCCAGCGCCACCACGCTCAGGAAAGGCCAGAAGGCGCGCAACCCCCGTTCCAGCACCATCCCCGCCCGCGTCAGCGCAAGCGGGCGCGCCAGCATCGCCAGCGGATCGGTCCGGGTCGGGTGGGTCTCGGGCATCGGTCCTTTCCGGCGGGCCCTTCGGGGCGGGTTGCGGCGCCGAACGGTCTCAGCCGGTCAGAGCCATTCCGGGATGCTATCGCGCCCGAGCATTTCCTTAAAGCTCGGTCTTTGACGAATGACGGCGAAGTGATCCCCCTGCACCAGCACTTCGGGGATCAGCGGGCGCGAGTTGTATTCCGAGGCCATCACCGCGCCATAAGCCCCGGCCGAGCGGAACGCCACCAGATCGCCGGGCCCGACCGGCGTCAGATCGCGCGCCTTGGCAAAGGTGTCGCCGGTCTCGCAGACCGGACCCACGATATCAATCGGCGCGGGCGCGGTGCCGGGCTCGGGCTCGATCACCGGGATGATGTCGTGATGCGCGCCATACATCGAGGGCCGCACCAGATCGTTCATCGCGGCATCAAGGATCAGGAAATTCCGCCCCTCGCCTTCCTTCAGATAGATGACCGAACTGACCATGAGCCCGGCATTGCCGGAAATCAGGCGGCCGGGCTCGATCTCGATCTCGCAGCCCAGATCGCCCAGAACGTCCTTGATCATCGCGCCATATTCGACCGGCAGCGGCGGCGCGAGGTTCGAGCGGGTATAGGGAATACCAAGCCCGCCGCCCAGATCCAGACGGCGGATATCGTGGCCATCCGCGCGCAGCGTCAGCGTCAGCTCGCGCACCTTGCGGAAGGCCGCCTCGAAGGGCGCCAGATCCGTCAGCTGGCTGCCGATATGCACATCGACCCCCACCACATCGATGCCGGGCAGGGCGGCGGCCTCGGCATAGACGGCGCGGGCCTTGGCGATCGGGATGCCGAATTTGTTCTCCGATTTGCCGGTGGCGATTTTCTCATGCGTCTTGGCGTCCACATCCGGATTGACCCGCAGCGCGATCGGCGCGCGCAGGCCGAGCTCGGTCGCAATCGCCGAAATCACCCGCAATTCGGGCTCGCTTTCCACGTTGAACTGACGGATGCCGCCGGTCAGCGCGAGACGGATTTCCTCGGGGGTCTTGCCGACGCCGGAAAAGACGATCCGTTCGCCCGGCACACCCGCGGCCTTGGCGCGGCGATATTCCCCGCCCGAAACCACATCCATGCCCGCGCCAAGATCGCCGAGCAATTTCAGCACCGCAAGGTTCGAGTTCGACTTGATCGCGAAGCAGACCAGATGATCGGTGCCCGCCAGCGCCTCATCGAACAGCCGGAAATGCCGCGTCAGCGTGGCCGCGGAATAGACATAGAAGGGCGTGCCGACCGCGGCCGCGATCTCGGGGATCGCCACGTCTTCGGCATGCAGAACGCCGGTCTTGTAGAGAAAATGGTCCATCGCGCCCTCGCCGGTTCCGTCGCGCCTCTCTAGCGCGTCGCGGGCAGGCTGAAAAGACTGCGCGTCAGAAGCCCGCGCCCAGACGGACCGGGCCGATCCGGGTGCTGACCGTGCCCGCGCCGCGGTCGTTGACGCCCACCGCCAGTGGCCCGACCCCGCCCGAGACACTGGTCGAGACCATGCCATCCTTGGCGCGATAAACGTCTGCCCGGGGCGCCGCACAGGCGCCAAGCAGGGCGATCAGGGCGAGCGCCCGGATCATCCGCCGACCGTGACGCCAATCGCCGCCTCGCCCGAGACGGTGATGCCGCTGGCCGGGGCGGTCGCCGCCTTGGGCGGCACGGGCGGGCCATCGACCCCGCAGGCCGCCAAGGCCAGAGCCGCGACCAGGGCGCCCGCGCGGATCATTTCAGCGCCGCCTTCCAGCGCGCGATCTGTGCGCGGACCTGATCGGGCGCGGTGCCGCCGTAGCTTTGCCGCGAGGCCACCGAATTATGGACCCCCAGTACCGAATAGATCTCTTGATTGATCAACGGGTTGACCGATTGCATCTCCTCAAGGCTCAGCTCGGGCAGATCGCAGCCCTTGGCCTCGGCCATCGCAACCAGCGTGCCGGTGACGTGATGGGCATCGCGGAACGGCAGACCGGCCTCGCGCACCAGCCAGTCGGCCAGATCGGTCGCGGTCGAGAAGCCGTTCGCGGCCGCCGCCTCGAGCCGCTCGCGGTTGACCGTCAGATCGCTGATCATCCCGGTCATCGCCGCCAGCGCCAGCATCAGCGTATCCGCCGCGTCGAAGACCTGTTCCTTGTCTTCCTGCATGTCCTTGGAATAGGCCAGCGGCAGGCCCTTCATCACGGTGAAGAGCGCGACGGTGGCGCCAAGGATCCGCCCGATCTTCGCGCGGATCAGCTCGGCGGCATCAGGGTTGCGCTTTTGCGGCATGATGCTGGAGCCGGTCGACCATTTGTCGGACATGGCGACAAAGCGGAACTGCGCCGAGGACCAGATCACGAGTTCCTCGGCCAGACGGCTCAGGTGGATCGCGCAGATGCTCGACGCCGACAGGAATTCCAGCGCGAAATCGCGATCCGAAACCGCATCCAGACTGTTCGCCATCGGCCGATCAAAGCCCAGCGCCGCCGCGGTTGCGTGACGGTCGATGGCAAAGCCGGTGCCCGCCAGCGCCGCCGCCCCCAGCGGGCATTCGTTCATCCGCGCGCGCGCATCGGTGAATCGGCTCCGGTCGCGGGCGATCATCTCGACATAGGCCATCATGTGGTGGCCCCAGGTCACCGGCTGCGCGGTCTGCAGATGGGTGAAGCCCGGCATCACCCAATCGGCGCCGGCCTCGGCCTGCGCGATCAACGCGGTCATCAGCGCGGTCAGCGCCTCGATCGCCGCATCGCATTGATCACGCACCCAAAGCCGGAAATCGGTCGCCACCTGATCGTTGCGGCTCCGCGCCGTGTGCAGGCGGCCCGCCGGTTCGCCGATGATCTCCTTCAACCGCGCCTCGACGTTCATGTGGATATCTTCGAGCGCGGTCGAGAACGGGAAATCGCCCGCCTCGATCTCTGACAAGACCGTGAGCAGGCCTTCCCCGATCGCCTCGGCGTCGCTATTGCTGAGGATGCCCTGCGCGGCCAACATCGCGGCATGGGCCCGGCTGCCCCGGATATCCTGTGCGTAAAGCCGCTTGTCGAAGCCGATCGAGGCGTTGATCGCCTCCATGATCGCATCCGGCCCGGCGGCAAAGCGCCCGCCCCACATGGCGTTCGAGGTTTTCGGGGTATCGGTCATCGTCAAGCCTTTCCGGGGAGGCAACATGCTGCGTCTGCCACGTCTTCGTCTGATCGTCCTTTATACGGCCCTGAGCCTCGGTGCAAATGCCGCCATGGCCGCCGATCTGAACGCGCTGAGGGCAGGGGACATGAAGAAGCTGGTGGTTTATGAGGCGCCGATCGCCCTGCCCGAAATCCCGTTCACCGATGAAACCGGCGCCGAGACGAGCCTCGCGGCCTATCGCGGGAAAGTGGTCTTGCTGAACTTCTGGGCGACATGGTGCGCGCCCTGCCGGGCCGAAATGCCCGAGCTGGCCGCCCTGCAGCAGGCGCTTGGCGGCGACGATTTCCAGGTGGTGACGTTGGCCACCGGCCGCAATCCGCCGGCCAAGATCGACCGGTTTTTCGAAGAGATCGGCGTGACCGACCTGCCCAAGCATCGCGATGAAAAGCAGATGCTGGCCCGCGCAATGGGGGTGGCGGGTCTGCCCGTCACGGTGCTGATCGACCGCAAAGGGCGCGAGGTCGCGCGGCTGATCGGCGAGGCTGCCTGGAACGCGCCCGAAGCGCGGGCCGTGATCGCAGCCCAGATCGCGGAGTAAATCGGCCGTCTGCAATGCGCGCGCGGCACGCGGTCGGGTCGGTCCTCGCGGCAATCGATCCACTGCCTATATGCGATGCGCGCTTGGGACGCGGTCGACCAAATCCGCCCCCCGCCCGGCGCCCGGGCGTGAAGACAGCGCCGCGGTCTACGCTCGGCTCAGCTCGAAAAGTCCACGCGCAGGAAGGAGCTGATCGAGCTTTCGATGACCTCCGACAGTCGCATGATCAATTCGAGCCGGTTCTTGATATCGGCATGGAACGTGTCCAGCTGATCAATCGTTGCCGACAGACCGCCGCTTGAATCGCGCATCCGCCCGCATTCGACGCGGCCGAGCACCCGGATCGTGTCCAAGCCAAGCATCTGGCGACGGATATCGGCACTGGTCCGGTTCAGACGCGCCGCCATTTCCGCAGCGCAGACCATCGCCTCGCGCGCCTGCTGATTACATTTCGTTTCGAGCGAGGCGAGCAACTCCCGCTCGTGCATCCAGTCAATCCCCTCGACAGGTTTCGCCTGTCCCATGGACCGGTTCATCTCGGCAATCACCCGCGACGACCCCAGCAGGAACAGCGCCCGTGCAACCTCTCGGGACATCAGATCACAGGTGTTGTCCCGGCCCATCACAAAGGCCCGCAGCCGCTCGGCGATCACCACCGAAGAGGCCTTGTAGTTCTCGGAAATCGCCGAGACCGGCCCGCCCGAAGGCTCCAGCCGCGAGGCGACGATCCGCATATTGTTCGGGATCGACTGCAAGGCCTCGAAGCTGCGCAGCAGGCCGGTCTGCTGCTGCGTGGCCTTCTCCAGCGCGGCATTCATGTCGGTCAGAATCCGGGTCCGCCGATCCTGTTCGATTCCGCGGTTCTGGTTCAGCGCGATCAACTCCTGCCCGAGGGCATAGGCCATCAGGCTGGTATAGCTGGAAAACCCCTCGGAAACCGCGAAGTCCCGCAACACCCCGGCCGATTGTTCGGGCTCGAGCTTGTCGCGCCGCTCGCGGGCAGACAGCGACATGTAAAGATCGCGAACCCGCTCGAAGACCTTCGACGACGGCTTGATCCGCACCGAGAGGTAGCCATCCTCGATCGGCAGGATGATCGCGAAGACCCAATAGTAATCGCCGGATTTCGTGCGATTCTTGACATAGGCGCCGAGCGAATTGCCCTTCTGGATCGAATCCCACAGGATACGGAACACCCCCCGCGGCGTGTCGGGGTGGCGCACGGTCCGGTGCGGCGCCCCCAGCAGTTCCGCCCATGTGAAGCCCGAAACGCGCTGGAAGATATCATTGCCGGCCTGGATCACCCCCCGGGTGTCGGTGCGGGAATAGAACAGTTCCTCGAAGCCGAAATAGGCCTCGCCTCCAAGGCCGGTGCCCGCATCTTGCTGCGTGGGCGCACGCACGGCGGGCGGTACTGTCGTAATCGCGTTCATGCGGCCTCCCAGAAGCGTTCACCAGATTGCGTTTACCTAGAATTCCTTACCTGAAGGTTTATCGGCCCCGAGAAATCCTTCGAATTTGCGCAAATGCTTCCAAGGATTTGTGCCGGGATTTACCCATCCTTAGCTGATTAAGATGATTCTGGGCTCGACTGCGAAGGAGAGTGCCATGCCCCATCACGATGCCCCGGCCGATGAGCCGATCATCCCGGATCTCGCAAGCCCGCTCGATTTCGCCGTGGCCCAGCGCGATCGGGAGACGATCAGCATGGTGCGCCGCGCGGTCGAGCGGCATGATGTTCTGCTGGCCTTCCAGCCGGTCGTGCAGACCGCGCGCCCCGACCGGGTCGCCTTCTATGAAGGTCTGATCCGCGTGCTTGATCCGATGGGGCGGGTGATTCCCGCGCGCGATTTCATCGACGCGATCGAGCCGACGGAGGTCGGCCGCCGGCTCGATTGCCTCGCGCTTGAGATGGGCCTGATCTCTTTGGCCGAGGATCCGACGCTGCGGCTGGCGATCAACATGTCCGCCCGGTCGATCGGATACCCGCAATGGATGAAGACCCTCAACAAGGGCCTCGCCATCGACGAAACCGCCGCCGAGCGATTGATCCTCGAAATCACCGAAAGCTCGGCGATGCGGGTTCCCGAACTGGTGACCGTCTTCATGCAGGATCTGCAGGCGCGCGGCGTCAGCTTCGCGCTCGATGATTTCGGGGCCGGCTTCACCTCGTTCCGCTACCTGCGCGAATTCTATTTCGACATCCTCAAGATCGACGGCCAGTTCATCCGCGGCATTGCCGAAAGCCCTGACAATCAGGTGCTGACGCAGGCCCTGCTCTCGATCGCGCGGCACTTCGACATGTTTACCGTCGCCGAATGCGTCGAAAACGCGGCCGATGCCGCCTATCTGGGCGAGATCGGCCTCGACTGCCTGCAGGGCTATTATTGCGGTGCCCCGACTGTCATGCCGCCGTGGAAAACGCATATCGCCCGCGCCTAGAACGGCTGACCCGAGCTGCAGGGGCACACCACCCCAACCCGGGGCGATGCGCGACCGCCGCAGAAATCGGATCGCGCCGGTGGCCCTTTGTCGTGCCCATACAAATACGCGGCCAATGCACGCGCCCCCTCGAAGAGGCTTGACCTGACCCGCCCTTAGGGCATGCTGCGGGCCGACCGGGGGCATGCGAACGCCTCCGAATCCTGCGAGGAGAGGAACTCATGACCAATGTCGTAATCGTCTCGGCGGCCCGCACGGCCGTCGGCAGTTTCAACGGCGCCTTCGCCAACACCCCGGCGCATGAGCTCGGCGCCGCAGTGATCGAGGCCGTGGTGGCCCGCGCCGGGATCGACAAGGCGGAGGTTTCCGAAACCATCCTCGGTCAGGTGCTGACCGCCGGTCAGGGCCAGAACCCCGCCCGTCAGGCCCATATCAATGCCGGTCTGCCGATCGAAAGCGCCGCCTGGGGCATCAATCAGGTCTGCGGCTCGGGCCTGCGCACCGTCGCGCTTGGCGCGCAGCACATCATGCTGGGCGATGCGGCGATCGTGATCGCGGGCGGTCAGGAAAGCATGTCGCTCAGCCCCCATGTCGCGCATCTGCGCGCGGGCCAGAAGATGGGCGACATGAAGATGATCGACTCGATGATCAAGGACGGCCTGTGGGACGCCTTCAACGGCTACCACATGGGGCAAACCGCCGAGAACGTCGCCGCGCAATGGCAGATCAGCCGGGAAATGCAGGACGAATTCGCGCTCGCCAGCCAGAACAAGGCCGAAGCCGCGCAGAAAGCCGGGAAATTCGCCGACGAGATCGCGCCCTTCGTGGTCAAGACCCGCAAGGGCGATATCGTGGTCGACAGCGATGAATACATCCGCCACGGCGCGACGATCGAATCGATGCAGAAGCTGAAACCGGCCTTCACCAAGGACGGCACCGTGACCGCGGGCAACGCGAGCGGCATCAACGACGGCGCGGCGATGGTTCTCTTGATGACCGAGGCCGAGGCCGAGAAGCGCGGCCTGACCCCGCTGGCGCGCATCGCCTCCTATGCGACCGCCGGGCTCGATCCGTCGATCATGGGCTGCGGCCCGATCCCGGCCTCGCGCAAGGCCCTGGAAAAAGCCGGCTGGAAGCCCGCCGATCTCGACCTGATCGAGGCCAACGAGGCCTTCGCGGCGCAGGCCTGCGCGGTCAACAAGGACATGGGCTGGGATACGTCCAAGGTGAACGTGAACGGCGGCGCGATTGCGATCGGCCACCCGATCGGCGCCTCGGGCTGCCGGATCCTGAACACGCTTGTCTTCGAAATGAAACGTTCGGGCGCCAAGAAGGGCCTCGCCACGCTGTGCATCGGCGGCGGCATGGGCGTCGCGATGTGCCTCGAGGGGCTCTGACCCCGCCGCGGCGTGCTTTCTTTGCGATAGCAGCAAATTGGGCGCGCAACAATGTTGCGCGCCCTGCTCATACCAGGTAACAGAGTTTCAAAGACATTCGATCCAGAGGAGGAATCATGTCCCGAGTTGCACTTGTTACTGGCGGGTCCCGCGGCATTGGCGCCGCGATTTCCAAAGCGCTGCAGGCGGCTGGCTATACCGTTGCCGCGAACTACGCTGGCAATGACGAAGCCGCGGCCAAATTCACCGCCGAAACCGGCATCAAGACCTACAAATGGTCGGTCGCCGATTACGACGCCTGCGCCGCGGGCATCGCTCAGGTCGAGGCCGAGCTGGGCCCGATTGACGTGCTGGTCAACAATGCCGGCATCACCCGCGATGCGCCCTTCCACAAGATGACGCGCGAGCAATGGTCCGAGGTGATGGACACCAACCTGTCGGGCCTGTTCAACATGACCCACCCGCTCTGGCCCGGCATGCGCGAGCGCAAGTTCGGCCGCGTGATCTCGATCTCGTCGATCAACGGGCAAAAGGGCCAGTTCGGTCAGGCCAACTATTCGGCGGCCAAGGCGGGCGATATCGGCTTCACCAAAGCGCTGGCGCAAGAAGGCGCGCGCGCGGGCATCACCGTCAACGTGATCTGCCCGGGCTATATCGCCACCGAGATGGTGATGGCGGTCCCGGAAAAGGTCCGCGAGTCGATCATCTCGACGATCCCGGTCGGCCGTCTGGGCGAGCCCGAGGATATCGCGCGCTGCGTCGTGTTCCTCGCCTCGGACGAGGCGGGCTTCATCACCGGCTCGACGATCACCGCCAACGGCGGCCAATATCTGACCTGATCCGATTTGCCCTTGGCAAATCAAACGGGGGCCCGCATCTTGCGGGCCTCTGGCATTTCGGGGTCAAGATGTCGCGCAATCAAGCCACTTTGATCGGGTTTTCGGCGGTCGCGCTCTGGGCGCTTCTGGCGCTGTTCGCGGTGGGGTCTGCGGCAGTGCCGCCCTTGCAGCTCAATGCGATCTGCTTTGCCATCGGCGGCGTGATCGGGCTGATCTGGGTCGCCGCGACCGAGGGCTTTGCCGTGCTGAAACGGATCTCGTGGAAGGTCTATGCCTTCGGCACGGCGGCGCTGTTCGGCTATCACCTGCTCTATTTCAGCGCGCTGCGTCTGGCCCCGCCGGCCGAGGCCAGCCTGATCGCCTATCTCTGGCCGCTGCTGATCGTCGTCTTCTCGGGGCTTTTGCCGGGCGAGCGGTTGCGGGCCGCGCATATCCTCGGCGCGCTCATCGCCTTTGGCGGGGCGGCGCTGATCGTGGCGCGCGGCGGTGTTGGGCCCAGTGCGGCAGCGCTGCCCGGCTATGGGCTGGCGTTTCTCTGCGCGCTGACATGGTCGGGCTATTCGCTGATCTCGCGCCGTCTGGGTGCGGTGCCGACGGCGGCGGTCGCGGTCTATTGCCTGGCGACCGCGGTGTTATCGGCCGTGGCGCACTTGGCGCTGGACGACACCGCCTGGCCGCAGGACGGTATGGGCTGGGCCTCGGTCGTGGCGCTTGGCCTCGGGCCGGTGGGTCTGGCGTTCTATACCTGGGATGTGGGGGTGAAACGGGGCGATATCCAGCTCTTGGGGACCGCCTCTTATGCCGCGCCGCTCCTGTCGACGCTGGCGCTGGTGGTGGCTGGCGTCGCGGCTGCCAGTTCCGTTCTGCTTCTGGCAGCCGCGATGATTGCTGCCGGGGCCTTTCTCGCCGCCATGGCCAGCAAATCAGCCTGATGGTGTTTGCGCGGGTCGCATCGGACCCGCGGCGGCTCAAACCATCTCGAGCCGGTTGATCTCTTCCTTGAGGCGGAGTTTCTGCTTCTTGAGCTGCGCCAGCTCGAGGTCACTGAAACCGGGGCTGCGAACCGCCCGCTCGACTTCTTCAGACAAGGCCTGATGTTTCCTGCGAAGTTCGGTAATATGCGAACCCAGCGACATGGCAGTCTCCTCTGTTGTTGAACACCTTCAGTGCAGCACAGAATTTGAGTCGTGTCACGAGTTTGTCGCACAACCTTAGGGTGTTCACGCGCTCATGATTGAAATTTTGCTAAAGCGTCACTCGAAGACGCGCAATTTTTCGCCGCAACGCAGCACAGATTGCGCAATTTTGGTCAAATCCTCGGCATCTTCCGCGTGATCGGGCGCCGCATGCAAGATCAGCGGCGCGAGCAAGCGGAAGGGCCCCTTGGCGCCCTTGCGCGCCTGCACCAGCACCCGCCCCGCCGCCCGTCCGGCCCTCGGCGCGATCGGCAGCACGGCGATGCTGCCCGCCCCCAAAGCCAAGGCAGACAGCAGATCCGGCAGCCGGTCGGCATTCTGGATCAGCGTGATCCAGCCGCCGGGCATGAGCCGCTTCAGCCCCTGCGCGACCCAGACGCCCAGCGGCGTCGCCTCGCGCTGCGCGGTCTCACGGCCCACATCGCGCGCCGCCGTGCCGCCGCCCGGGGCAAAATAGGGCGGATTGGCGATCACATGATCGAAACTTTCGCTGCGCAGCGGCATCGGCATCCGCGCCAGATCGCCCTCGATCACCTGCAGCGCGATGCCGTTCGCTGCGGCGTTACGCCGCGCCAGATCGGCATAGGCCGGCTGCAGTTCAAGCCCGGTCAACCGCAGCCCCGGCACCCGCCAGCCCAGACACAGCGACGCCACCCCCGCCCCGCAGCCCAGCTCCAGCACCGATTGACCGGGCCTTGCCGCGCAGGCCGCCGCCAGCAAAACCGGGTCCATCGCCGCGCGATAGCCACTGCGCGGCTGCGCAATCGTCAGCCGCCCGTCGAGGAACCGATCCTGCGTCAACTCCTCGGGCGAAAACATCAATCCGACCCGATCCGATTGTCGCGCAGCACCGCCGCCGCAAGGAAGGCGTCGCGCGGATGCACCACCAGCCGCCGCGGCAGAATGCCTAGGCTGCCTTCAAGCAGGCTCATGTGGACGTCCCATTCAAAGGCCGCTATACCCTCGCCCTCAAGAAGGGCGCGTGCCATGGCCAGTTTCACCGGATCGGTCGTGCGCAGAAGCTCTTTCATATTCCCAGACTTAGGGGCCCCTCACACCCCTGTCGAGCGGGAGATCGGGAAGGAATCACGATGAGCCTCGATGAAAAGGCCACGAAACCGCATGATCGCCTTGCGCTCGCGCTCGCCGAGGATATGGCGGCGGTGAATGCGCTGATCCGGGACCGGATGAGCTCGGAACATGCCCCCCGAATCCCCGAGGTGACCGCCCATCTGATCGAGGCGGGCGGCAAGCGGCTGCGGCCGATGCTGACCTTGGCGGCGGCGCGGCTGCTGGGCTATGCGGGCCCGTTCCATGTGCATCTGGCCGCGACGGTGGAATTCATCCATACCGCGACGCTGCTGCATGACGATGTGGTCGATGAAAGCGCGCAGCGCCGCGGGCGGCCCACGGCGAACCTGCTCTGGGACAACAAATCCAGCGTTCTGGTCGGCGATTACCTGTTTGCGCGCAGCTTCCAGCTGATGACCGAGACCGACAACATGCGCGTGCTCGGCATCCTGTCGAATGCCGCCGCGGTGATCGCCGAGGGCGAGGTGCTGCAGCTGACCGCGGCGCAGGATCTGCGCACCGACGAGGCGATCTATCTGCAGGTGATCCGCGGCAAGACGGCGGCGCTGTTCTCGGCGGCGACCGAGGTTGGCGGCGTGATCGCGGGCGGCACCGAGGACCAGGTCCGCGCGCTTTTCGACTATGGCGACGCGCTCGGCATCGCCTTCCAGATGGTCGATGACCTGCTTGATTACAGCGGCTCGGCGGCCGAGACCGGCAAGAACGTGGGCGACGATTTCCGCGAACGCAAGCTGACGCTGCCGGTGATCAAGGCGGTGGCCGCCTCGGATGCGACCGAGCGCGCCTTCTGGACCCGGGTGATCGAGAAGGGTCATCAGGAAGACGGCGATCTGGACCACGCGCTCGCGCTGATGGCGCGCCATGGCACGCTCGACGCCACGCGCGCCGAGGCGATCGCCTGGGCCGAGCGCGCCCGCGCGGCGTTGACCGCGCTGCCTGCGGCGCCGCTGCGCGAGATGCTCGACGATCTGGCCGATTTCGTCGTCGCCCGCGTGCGCTGAGACGGACGCCCCGCGGGGCCCGCCCGGGCCCTGCCCCCTTGTGCGCCACATCACACAATCTTCCGCGCAAGACGCTGACGCAAGGTCAGCGCACAATGGCGCAATTTCGCCGCGATTAGGCCAAAGGCGTGCCCAAAGCCTTCGTTAACCATATCCTGCCTGCCCCCTATCCGGGGCCCGCCTGGCATGGAGATGAAACGATGATGGATATCTACAAGGACCACTTCGGTCTGGCGCAGCGCCCCTTTTCGCTGCTGCCCGATCCTGAATTCCTCTATCTTTCCTCGGTCCACACGCAGGCGCTCACCATGATCGAATACGGGATCATGTCGCGTGCGCCGATCACGCTGGTCACGGGTGAGCTGGGCGCGGGCAAGACCACGCTGCTGCGCCGGCTGATGGGCGAGCTGCGACGCGATGTGACGATGGTCCTGATCTCGCAGGCGACCGGCGGCCCCGAAGAGGTGCTGCGCTGGATCATGGGGGCGCTTGGCCGTCCCGCGCACCCGGACGAATCCCATATCGAGGTGGTCGCCCGGTTTCAGGACTATCTGATCGAGGAATATTCCAACAACCGCCGCGTGCTGCTGGTGGTCGACGAGGCCCAGCATCTGGATATCGAGACGCTCGAGGTGCTGCGGCTGATGACCAATATCAACGCCGACAAACACGAGCTGATCCAGCTTTTGCTGATCGGCCAGCCCGAGCTGCGCGACCGGGTGCGGCGGCGCGAGATGATGCAGCTGGCGCAGCGTGTCGGCGCGGGCTGCCATGTCGGCCCGATGACGCTGCAGGATACGATGGGCTATATCGCGCATCGTCTGGCGGTCGCCGGCGCGCGGCAGCCGATCTTCTCCGAAGGGGCAATGCGGCTTGTGCATGAGCTCGCGGGCGGCATCCCGCGGATGATCAACCAGATCTGCGATCTGTCGCTGGTCTATGCCTTCAGCGAGGATCGGCAGGACGTCGATGCCGCGCTGGTCGAGCGCGTGAAGCGCGAGGATGCCTGCTTCTATCTGACGATCTCGCAGGATTGGCGCCCGGCGGCATTGGCGGCGTGATCCCGGGCGCGGCGCGGGCTCAGAGAACCGGCGCCGCCACCGACCACCACCCGGGATGCGCCCGGCCGATCCGGGCCGCGGCCGCCTGCGCCGCCTCGGGCCCCTCGAAGAGCCCCCAGCAGGTGCTGCCCGAGCCCGACATCTGCGCCGCCGCGCAGGCCGGATCGGCGCGCAGCAGGTCCAGAATGGCGCCGATCTGCGGCACATGGGCGGGGCCCCCGGCATCGGCCAGCACCCCGGTCAGGTCATTGCCCTGCCCCGCCAGCCACCCCGCAAAGCCCGCAAAATCAAGCCCCTCGGGCGACGGTGCGATCCCGCGCGCCACCGGCGCAGGCCGCGCATCATAGGCGCGAAACACCGCAGGCGTCGGCATCGCCACCCCCGGATTGACCAGCACCAGCCACATCGGCGGCAGCGCGGGCGCGGGGCTCAGATCCTCGCCAATGCCGCGCATCCGCTGCGGCGCGGGCGCGGCCAGGCAGACGGGGATATCGGCGCCCAGCGGCAACGCCTCGGCCGCCGTCAGCGGCGCCACCCCCCACAGATCGGCCAGAAGCCGGATCGCGGTCGCCGCATCCGACGAGCCGCCGCCGATCCCCCCGCCATGCGGCAGGTGCTTTTCCAGCGCGATCCGCGCCCCCGCGGTCACCCCGCGCAGCGCCCGCAGCCGCTCGGCCGCCCTGATCACCAGATTGGAGCCATCCTCGGGCACGCCCGCCGCCGCAGGCCCGCTGACCGTCAGGCTGAGCCCCGCATCCGGCGCGACCGAGAGCCGGTCGCCCACCCCGGCAAAGACGACCAGACTGTCGAGCAGATGATAGCCATCCGCCCGCAGCCCGGTCACATAGAGCGTCAGATTGACCTTGGCCGGCGCCAGCGCCGCGCGCGGCTCAGTTCCCGGCATCGCCGCCTTCGGCCTTGGGTGCAGGAACGGCGGGGGCCAGCGGGGGCTTGCCTTCCTCGGCCAGCACCTTGTCCAGACCCAACTCGATCTTGCGCCGCACCCGGTCCAGATCCAGATCGGGCGCAGGCGCGAAGCTGATCGCGCGGCGCCACTGGAATTCGGCCTCGCGCTTGCGGCCCACCGCCCAATAGACATCGCCCAGATGGTCGTTCAGCACCGCATCGACCGCTTCCAGCTCGACCGCGCGTTCCATCTGAACCACGGCCTCGTCATAGCGGCCCAGCCGGAAATAGGCCCAGCCGAGGCTGTCCACGATATAGCCCGAATCCGGCCGGGCGGCGACGGCGCGCTGGATCATGTCCAGCGCCTCTTCCAGGTTCTCGCCCTTCTCGACATAGGAATAACCCAGATAATTCAACACCGCCGGCTGATCGGGGCTCAGCTCCAGCGCCTTGCGGAAATCGGCCTCGGCGCGCGCCCAGGCGTCGGAGCGTTCCTCGGCGATCCCGCGGGCATACCAGACGAACCAATCCGCGGGCTTCGGTTCGCCCGCCAGCTCGATGGCCTTGTCATAGGCCTTGACGGCCTCGGCGAAGCGATCCTCGCGGCGCAGGGTATCGCCCAACGCATTCCACACGCCCGCGATGCCGGGATGGGTGCGCGAGAGCTGTTCCAGAACCTCGATCGCGGCCTCGGTGCGGCCATCGCGGACCATCGCCTCGGCACGGCCAAGCTCCGAGGCATGGAACACCGGGCTTTCGGGCGAGACCAGCGCGTAGCTCTCGATCGCCAGATCATAGCGGTCCTGCGCCTCGAAAAGCGAGGCGATCAGCAGCGCCGCATCGTCGTGATCGGGGCGCAGGTAATGCGCCAGCCGCGCCTGCACCAGCGGATAGGGGCCGGGCGCCTCCGAGGCCAGAACCGAGGCAATGGTGAAATAGACCTCGGCAATGCCATCCCGCGCCGAGGTGACAAGGGTAAAGGGCAGCGGCTCGCCCGCCTCCAGCCGGGCGCGGATCGCGGTCAGCTGCGGGTCGAGCGCATCGGCGAAGACCTCGTCCAGCAGGGCGATCGCATCGGCATTGCGCTCGAGCTGCGACAGGATCTGCACATGCGCCAGCACCGCCCGCCGCGCGCCGCGCACGGTTGCCTTGGCGGGGCCCGACAGGATCTCATCGGCGCCCTCGTAATCGCCGACCAAGGCCAGCGCGAGCGCCTTGTGATGGGCCGCAAACGCCCCCAGCCCCTGTTCCTCGGCCATCTCGTCGAAGGCGCGCGTGGCCTCGGACATCTGCCCCTGACCGGCCAGCGCCCAGGCCCGATAGAGCCCCGAGAACAGCGCCCCGGGATCGGCCGAGGCGGGCGCGTCCCCCTCTTGCGCGATCAGCGCGAGGCCCGCTGTGTAATCCTCGGATTGCGCGGCCTGCGCCAGCTGCACGAGCGCCGCGATCTGGCTGCCCTCGGCGCTGGGGTCCATGCCCGCCGCAAGTTTCACCGCCGCATCATAGTCCCCAAGCACCACATGGGCGAGCAGCGCCGCCTCTTGCAGCGCCAGATCGGCGGGCGCCCCGGCCATCAGCCGGTCGTAATAGCGCGCCGCGGCGCGATAGTCGTTCGCCCCCGAGGCCGCACGGGCCGCCAGATAGGCCCCCGCGCTGTCAGCCGAAACGGCAGAGGTTCCCAGCGACAGGATCAGGGCGGCAAGGGCGGCCGGGCGGGCGACGCGGACAGGAAGCGGCAAGGGGACATCCTCTTTGACGTTTGACGCGAGCCTAGCGGCGCGGGGGGCACAAGGCAATCGGGGGGCGCGAATCGCACCCCCCGCAACACGTCGATGTGACGCCCGGGGCCCCGGGCGCGGCCTTACATATTGGGATAGTTCGGGCCGTCGCCCCCCTGCGGCGTGGTCCAGGTGATGTTCTGGCTCGGGTCCTTGATGTCGCAGGTCTTGCAGTGGACGCAGTTCTGGAAGTTGATCTGGAAGCGCGCCTCATCGCCCTCGCCGATCACCTCATAGACCCCTGCCGGGCAATAGCGCTGCGCGGGTTCCGCGAATTTCGGCAGGTTGACCGAGATCGGGATCGACGGGTCCTTGAGCCGCAGGTGACAGGGCTGGCTTTCCTCGTGGTTGGTGAAGGAAAACGCGACGTTGGTCAGCCGGTCGAAGCTGATCTTGCCATCGGGCTTGGGATAGTCGATCGGCTTGTAATTCTTGGCCTCGCCGGTGTGGGCGGCGTCGTTCTTGCCATGCTTGAGCGTGCCGAACAGCGAGAAGCCAAAGAGGTTGTTGGTCCACATGTCGAGCCCGCCGAAGATCAGGCTGGGCAGCATGCCCCAATGCGACCACATCGGCTTGACGTTGCGCACCTTCTTCAGGTCCGCCGCAATCGGGCCCGAGCGCAGATCGGCCTCATAGGCCACCAGCTCATCGCCCTCGCGCCCGGCCTTGATCGCCGCCGCCGCCGCTTCGGCCGCCGCGATGCCCGACAGCATCGCATTGTGGTTGCCCTTGATCCGCGGCACGTTCACGAGCCCCGCCGAGCAGCCCATCAGCGCGCCGCCCGGGAAGGTCAGCTTCGGGATCGACTGCCAGCCCCCCTCGGAAATCGCCCGCGCGCCATAGGCTACGCGCTTGCCGCCCTCCAGCAGCTCCGCGACCATCGGGTGATGCTTGAAGCGCTGGAACTCCATATAGGGGTAGAGATACGGGTTCTCGTAGTTCAGGTGGACCACGAAGCCGATGTAGATCTGGTTATTTTCGAGGTGGTAAATGAAGCTGCCACCGCCCGCATTGCCGCCCAGCGGCCAGCCCATCGTATGGGTCACCGTGCCAAGCTTGTGCTTCTTGGGGTCGATTTCCCAGATTTCCTTCATGCCAAGGCCGAATTTCTGCGGGCAATAGCCTTTGGACAGATCGAACTTGGCGATCACTTCCTTGGACAGCGAGCCGCGCACGCCCTCGCCCAGAAGCACATATTTGCCGCGCAGCTCCATCCCGGGCTCATAGTTCGGGCCCGGCGTGCCGTCGCTGTCCAGCCCCATCTCGCCCGCGACGACACCGGCCACCCGGTCGCCGTCCCAGACGATCGCGCTGGCGGCCATGCCCGGGAAGATCTCGACGCCAAGGGCTTCGGCCTGCTCGGCCATCCAGCGGCAGACATTGCCCATCGAGACGATGTATTTGCCGTGGTTCGACATCAAGGGCGGCATCGGCCAGTTCGGGATGCGGATCTGACCGGCCGGCCCCAGCACATAGAAATTGTCGTGCTTGACCTCGACCTCGATCGGCGCGCCCATATTGCGCCAGTCGGGCAAGAGCTGGTCCAGACCGACCGGGTCCAGAACCGCGCCCGACAGGATATGCGCGCCGACCTCGGAGCCCTTTTCCAGCACGACCACGTTCAGCTCGGGGTCGATCTGCTTCAGACGGATCGCCGCGGACAGACCGGCGGGACCAGCCCCCACGATCACCACATCATATTCCATCGACTCGCGTTCGATCTCGGACATCCTGGTCCCTCCGGCTTGGCTCTCGCTTGCTCTCGGGGCCGTTGCTAGCTTACCTCACGGAACGAAGCAATTGTGACGCAGCGCCCCAGCGCAATATTGTTGCGCCTGTTGGCCACGCACCACCGGCGGCAGCGCGCCGAAAAACGACCCCCTGCCCTTGACACCCGACCCGCAAGACGGATTTACACTTCGGTTGGATACAAAGGATCGGCCGAGGGGCGTGATGGAAAAGATACCGATGACTCGCGCGGGCTATGACGTGCTGGACGGCGAATTGCGCAACCTGAAATCGGTCGAGCGCCCCGCCGTCATCAAGGCGATTGCCGAGGCGCGCGAGCATGGCGACCTATCGGAAAACGCCGAATATCATGCCGCGCGCGAGCGTCAGAGCTTCGTCGAGGGCCGGATCAAGGAACTCGAATCGATCCTTGGCCGCGCCGAGGTGATCGACACGGCCCGGCTCTCGGGGTCGGTCAAGTTCGGCGCCACCGTGACGCTGGTCGATGAAGACACCGACGAAGAGCGCACCTATCAGATCGTGGGCGAGGCCGAGGCCGATCTGGAACGCGGCCTTTTGAACATCAAATCGCCGCTGGCGCGCGCCCTGATCGGCAAGGACGAAGGCGACAGCGTCGAGGTTCGCACCCCCGGCGGCGACAAGGCCTATGAAATCCTCGCGGTGCGCTATCTCTGAGGGCTCCGGCCCGGAAAGGTGAGCCCGGCATGAGCGCGCAGACGACCGGCGATCCGAAATCCGAACCCCCCGCGGCGATCCCGCCCGCGGCGCAGCTTCGCATTGCTCAGACGGGGGCGCTGTCGCGCACCGAATGGATCGCGCTTGGGCTCAGCGCGCTGTGGCTGGCGCTGATCGCGCTGTTCTGGTGGATGATGCCCGCCGCCGCCGAAGGGACCGGAACCGGCGCCACGGTGATGAGCATCGTGGCCATCGTCCTGCCCATCGTGATGATCTGGGTGGCCGCCGTCACCGCCCGCACCGCCCGCGAGATGCGCGCCGAGGCGCAGGCGCTGAAACTGGCGGTGGAACAGATGCGCGCCGCCTGGCTCAGCCAGACTCAGGCGCGCTCGGGCCAGATCGTGGAAAAGAAGCTCGACGAGATCGCGCAGGCCGCGCGGCAGGCGGAAACCGCGATCGCCACCTTCACCTCGCGGCGCGACAATGCCGTGGTGCAGCCCTCGGCCGACCGCAAGGCGGCCTTCGCCACCCCGCGCCCCGCCCCGCCGAGCGAGGATCAGCCCGCGCTGGCGCTTGGCACGCCCTCGGATGAAATGGCCGCGCCGGTCTCGGTGGGCGAGTTCATCCGCGCGCTGAATTTCCCCGACAATGCCGAGGATCGCGAGGGGTTCCGCGCGCTGCGCCGGGCGCTGGAAAACCGGCAGATGGCGAAGCTGATCCGTGCCGCGCAGGATGTGCTGAACCTGCTGGCGCAGGACGGCATCTATATGGACGATCTGCGCCCCGACCGCGCCCGCCCCGAGATCTGGCGCCGCTTTGCCCAAGGGGAACGCGGCCGCGAGATCGCGGCACTGGGGGGCGTGCGCGACCGCTCGTCGCTCGCGCTCAGCGCCGGGCGAATGCGCAATGACACGATCTTTCGCGATGCGGCGCATCATTTCCTGCGCCAGTTCGACCGCAGCTTCACCGAATTCGAGAAGAACGCCTCGGATCAGGAGGTGGCCGAGCTCGCCGAGACCCGCACCGCGCGCGCTTTCATGCTGCTTGGGCGGGTGACGGGCACCTTCGACTGATCCGCCTCAGAGCGGGCGGATCATCACATAGGCGGTCTGAAATTCGAAGAAGAGCCGGGTCAGGCGGCTGTCGCGGCGGCGTGTCACGGCAAAGCCCATCCGCTCGTAAAGCGCGCGGGCGCGCAGGTTCTCGCCCACGACATCCAGACGCAGCTCGCGATAGCCGCGCATCGTCGCCTCGACCACCAGCGCCTCGATCAGGGCGGCACCGACGCCCGCGCCGCGCCAGTCGGGCGCGACGGCCAGCCCGTCGACGATCAGCGCGCGGGTCTCGGTGTCGCGTGCCAGCACGCCGAGACAGCCCATCCGCCAGAACGCGCCCACCCAGCCATAGATCGCCACCAGATCGGCACGCGCGCCGCCGACGAAGCTGCCCTGCGCGGTGCGATAGCCGATGACGCCAATCACCGCGCCACTGGCGTCGCAAGCCGAGATCACATGACGCTCGTCCAGCACCCGTTCGATGAAGGCCAGCGCCTTGCGTTCGGGGCCCATGACGCGGCCGAGCTTGGCACCGAAGGCCTGCCAGTAAAGCCGGGCCGCGGCGCTGCGCTGGCCGGGCGGCAGGCCGTGGCGGACGCTCAGCCCCGCCTGACCGGACAGGCGCGCGCGGCTCATGCTGCGGCCCCGAGGCGGGCGGCCGCCGCGGCCAGATCGGCGGGCGCGTTGATATTGACGAACGGGTCGGGGCTGTCGGCAAAAGCCACCTCGGCCGGGTCCTGCAGCGCCGCGCGCAGCCGCCGCTCGCCCGCGGCAAAGCGCGCCGCCACGATCTGGCGCGCTTTGCCGCGGGCGAGCGGCGGCTG
>JACXUS010000024.1 GCA_014763785.1 Sphingomonadales bacterium
GAAGATCATCAGCTTCTCGCGCTCCTCGAAGCCCCAGAGCGGCGGCGTCAGCGCGCCCACGTCCATGGCCTGCGTGGTCACGTTCAGCAGGTGGTTCAGCACCCGGCCGATTTCCGAGTAAAGCACCCGGATCAGCGACGCGCGGCGCGGCACCTTGGTGCCGGTCAGCTTCTCGATCGCCAGACACCAGGCATGTTCCTGGTTCATCGGCGCCACATAGTCGAGGCGGTCGAAATAGGGCAGGTTCTGCAGATAGGTGCGGCTTTCCATCAGCTTCTCGGTGCCTCGATGCAGCAGACCGATATGCGGATCGGCCCGCTCGACGATCTCGCCATCAAGCTCGAGCACCATCCGCAGCACGCCATGCGCCGCCGGGTGCTGGGGCCCGAAGTTGATGTTGAAGTTGCGGATCCGCTGCTCGCCGGTCAGGGCGTCCCGCGAGCCGTCGTCGTAGCTGTGTTGCCGGTGTTCGCCGTCCATGTCTCAACCTCTATCGTGGCAGGCACCGGGGCCGCGCGGCCCCGACGCGGCTCAGCCCTGCTTCTCGTCGCCGGGAAGGATGTAATGCGCGCCCTCCCAGGGGGAGAGGAAATCGAATTGCCGGTATTCCTGGGTCAGCGAGACCGGCTCGTAGACGACGCGCTTTTGCACCTCGTCATAGCGCAGCTCGACATAGCCCGTCGTGGGGAAGTCCTTGCGCAGCGGATGGCCGCGGAAGCCGTAATCGGTCAGGATCCGGCGCAGGTCCGGGTGGCCCGAGAACAGGATGCCGAACATGTCGAAGGTCTCGCGCTCGAACCAGTTGGCCGAGGGGTGGACCGAGACGATCGAGGGGCACATCTCATCCTCGCGCAGGGCCGCGCGCACGCGGATCCGCAGGTTGCGGCGCATCGAGAGGAAATGCCAGACCACATCGAAGCGCGCGGCGCGCTCGGGATAGTCGACCGCGGTGATATCCACCAGCGACGAGAACAGGCAGCTCGGGTCATCGCGCAGGAATTCCACGAAGCTCACGATCGAGCCCGGGGTGACGGTGACGTTCAGCTCGCCAAAGGCCACCTCGGTCGAGAGCACATCGGCCGAGCGTTTCAGTTCGAGATGGGCGGCGAGTTCGTTCAGCGTGTCGATCATGGCAGCCCCTCCTCAGCGCACCAGCGTGCCGGTGCGGCGGATCTTCCGCTGCAACTGCAAGATGCCATACATCAGCGCCTCGGCCGTGGGCGGGCAGCCCGGCACATAGATATCGACCGGAACGATCCGGTCACAGCCCCGCACCACCGAATAGCTGTAGTGATAATAGCCGCCGCCATTGGCGCAGCTGCCCATCGAGATCACATAGCGCGGCTCGGGCATCTGGTCGTAGACCTTGCGCAGCGCCGGGGCCATCTTGTTGGTCAGCGTGCCCGCGACGATCATCACGTCGGACTGGCGCGGCGAGGCGCGCGGCGCGATGCCATAGCGTTCAAGGTCATAGCGCGGCATCGAAGTATGCATCATCTCGACCGCGCAGCAGGCCAGACCGAAGGTCATCCAGTGCAGCGAGCCGGTGCGCGCCCAGTTGATCAGATCCTCGGTCGAGGTCAGCAGAAAGCCCTTGTCCTGCAGTTCGCGGCCGAGCGCTTCGGTGATCGCTTCCTTGTCGGCCCCGGCGGTATTGGCCCCCGTCATCACGCCCATTCCAGCGCCCCCTTCTTCCATTCATAGGCAAAGCCCACGGTCAGCACCGCAAGGAACACCATCATCGACCAGAAGGCGGCCATCGACATGCCGCCGAAGGCCACCGCCCAGGGGAACAGGAAGGCCACTTCGAGATCGAAGATGATGAACAGGATCGAGACGAGATAGAAGCGAACGTCGAATTTCATCCGCGCATCGTCGAAGGCGTTGAACCCGCATTCATAGGCAGAGACCTTTTCGGGGTCGGGGTTGCGCACTGCCAGGACGACGGCCGCAAGGATCAGAACGATCCCCAGAACGATGGCCAACGCCAGGAAGATGAGGATCGGAAGGTATTCACGCAGCATGTCGTGCACTGGTTGGCTCCCTCGTGTCGCGACCACTTGTCGCGCAGGTTCCGGCTGAGCCGAGCATTAGACCCGCGCCCGCCCGGGGTCAACTGCGAGAGGGCGATTTACACCTCTAAAAATGCGTTTTGTATACCGATGCACACCGCCCCTTGCGCGCGGGCACCGACGGGGCGCAACCGGGGGCCGCGGAGGCGCGCGGCCCTTGTGGCCAAGGGCCGCGCGTGCGCCCTCCCGAGGGAGGACGCCCCCCTGCCCCGTGGGATGTCGCGGCAGGAAGCGTTTGATAGCGCTCACTTTCCGGGCGCTGTGCGGCGGTTCAGGCGGCCGCGCGCCGGGGCCGGCCGGCCCCGGGTCAGTCGCGAATCCAGCCCGGCTTGCGTTTCTCGAAGAAGGCGCTGATTCCCTCGGCGGCCTCAGGACTTTCCCAACGCGCGACCAGCGCCGTGATCGTATGCTCGATCACCTCCGCATCGAGCCGCGGCCCGAGATGGCGCACCAGCGCCTTGGCCTCGGCCACCGCGCCCGGCGCACAGGCCAGATAGGGCGCGACCTCGGCCTCGATGGCGGCATCCAGATCCTCGGGCGGCACAACGCGCGCCAGCAGGTCGAGCGCGACGGCCTCTTCGGCGCCGAAAAGCCGCGAGGACATGAACACCCGCCGCGCCTTGGCCGCGCCCATCCGCGCCACGACATAGGGCGAGATCGTCGCGGGCGTCAGGCCCAGTTTCGTCTCGGTCAGGCCAAAGCGCGCGCCCGGCACGCCGATGGCCAGATCACAGACCGACATCATCCCGATGCCCCCGCCAAAGGCATTGCCATGGATCCGCCCGATCACCGGCTTCGGGCAGGTATCCATCGCGCCAAGCATCCCCGCCAGCTTGCGCGCCGCGGCGGCGCGCTCCTCGGGGCTCGCGGCGATATTGGCCTGCATCCATTTCAGATCGCCGCCCGCGCAGAAGCTCGCGCCTTCAGCCGCCAGCACGACGACCCGCACCGCCGGATCGGCGCCGAGCTGCGTGATCGCCGCGGTCAGCTCGTCCATCATCTGCGCGCTCAGCGCATTGTGCTTATCGGCACGCGCCAGCCACAGATGCGCGACCCCGCGCGCGTCGGTCTCGATCCGGATCGTCTCAAACATCGCTCTCCCCCTTCATCGCCCGCGCCAGCGCCGCCGCCTCGGCTAATACCCCGGCATCAAGCCCGGTGTCATAGCCCAGCGCCGCCAGCCGCGCCGCGACCGCTTCGGTCGCCACATTGCCCTTGGCGCCCGGCGCATAGGGGCAGCCCCCCAAGCCGCCGACCGCCGCGTCAAACACCCGCAGGCCGCGCGCCAGGCTCACCTCGATATTCGCCAGCGCCCGCCCCGCCGTGTCATGATAATGCCCGGCGAGCCGGTCCGCGGGCAGCTCGTCCAGCACCGCCTCCAGCATCGCGTCGATCGTCTCGGGGCGCCCCTGCCCGATCGTGTCGCCAAGGCTGATCTCATAACAGCCCATGTCGCGCAGCGCCGCCACCACGCGCGCCACCGCCGCAGGCGGCGTCGGCCCGTCATAGGGGCAATCGGTGACCACCGAGACATAGCCGCGCACTTGCATATTATCGACCTTGGCGGCCTCGATGATCGGCAAGAACCGCTCCAGACTTTCACTTATCGAACAATTGAGGTTCGCGCGCGAAAACCCCTCGCTGGCCGAGGCGAAGATCGCCACCTCATCGGCCCGCGCCGCCCACGCGCCCTCATAGCCCTTCAGATTGGGCGTGAGCGCGGCATAGCGCACCCCCGGCGCGCGGGTGATGCCCGCCAGCACCGCCGCGCCATCGGCCATCTGCGGCACCCATTTCGGGCTGACGAAACTGGCCACCTCGATGCGCCGGAACCCCGCGCGCGAGAGGCAATCCACCAGCGCGATCTTCTCCGCGGTCGGGATCGCGCGTTTTTCGTTTTGCAGCCCGTCGCGCGGGGCCATCTCGAAGATCTCGACCCGTTCAGCCATCGGCAAGCTCATAGAAATCCTGCGTATAGATCGTCGTCGCGCCGCCCTTCTCGAGAGCGCGCCGATAGGCCGGGCGCGCCTTGGCCCGCGCAACCCAAGCCGCCAGCGCCGGGAAGCCCTCGGGGCGCACGAAGCGGAACATCGCCTCGATATTGAAGCCGAACATGCAATCGGCGGCGGAAAACTCATCCAGCAGCCAGTCGCGGCCGGTCAGATGCACCTCCATCGCGCGCATCGTGACCTCGAGCCGCTTCGTGTCGAGTTTCGTCATCACCGCCGAGCGCGCCTCGGGCGGGCGCAGGAAGATGTGGTGAAAGTTGAGGTTTTGCAATATGTTGGCCTGGGTTTCGGCGAAACTCACCCAACCGAGGAAGGCGCCACGTTCGGGGGTGCCCGGAGCAGGCGCGAGGCGGCCCGCGCGCTCGGTCAGGACTTGCACAATCGCCCCCGATTCAAAGATCGCCGTGCCGTCGATGTCCAGCGCGGGGATGCGGCCCGCGGGTGACAGCGCCCGGAATTCGGGGCTGCGCAGCGCGCGATCGGTGACCGACCAGCTCTGCAGCTCGACCTCTTGCCCGAGCTCCTCTAGCAGCCAGAGCACGCGGAAGCTGCGCGAGCCGGGGATGTGGTGCAGGATCATGCGGCCTCCTCCTCGGTCAGACGGATGAGCGCGGCGCCCGCCTCGACCTGATCGCCGGGGGCGGCCAGAACCTCGGCCACGGTGCCCGCGCGCTCGGCCAGCAGGGTGTGTTCCATCTTCATCGCCTCGAGAATGGCCAGCGGCGTGCCCGCGGCCACCTCGGCGCCCGCCGCCACGAAGACCGCCTTCACCAGCCCCGGCATCGGCGCCAGCGTCAGCCCCGAGGCGCCGCCCTTGGCCGCCCGCGCCAGCGGGTCGATCCGCGCGAACCGATGCGCGCCGCGCAGGAAAACGGTGATTTCGTCCGCGCCGATGTGGAAGGCCGCCCCGGTCTTGGCGCCATCGACCCACCAGCCATCGGGGTGCAAGGCGCAGTCATGGGTGCTGTCTTCCAGCGTCACGGTGACCCGCCCGGGGCCGGTCACCGCGATCCGCGCGGGCGGATCGAAGGGCACCGGACGGGAAAGCGGCGCCCAGAGGGTGAAGCCGCTCCCCGTGCCCTGATGCAGCCCGGCCGCGGCAATGACCGCCAGCGCGCGGGCCGCAGGCGGCGTGGCGCCCTCGGCGGTCAGGCTCTCCAGATCGCGCGCAATGAGCCCGGTATCGACATCGCCCAGCGCAAAGCCCGGATGCCGCGCGAGCGCCGCGAGAAAGCCGATATTCGTTGTGGTGCCAGCCACTTGCGTCTCATCGAGCGCCCGCGCGAGGGCATTCAGCGCCGCCGCCCGGGTGGGGGCGTGGGTGATCACCTTGGCGATCATCGGGTCATACCAGGGGCTGATCGCATCGCCGGGGCGCACGCCGGTCTCGATCCGCGCGCCGGGGCCGAAGCGCAGATGCGCGAGCCGTCCGGTCGCGGGCAGGAAGCCCGCGGGCACGTCCTCGGCATAAAGCCGCGCCTCGAAGGCGTGGCCTTTGATGGTCAGATCCTCCTGCCGCGCGGGCAGGCGCTCGCCCGAGGCCACGCGCAGCTGCCATTCGACCAGATCGACGCCGGTGATCGCCTCGGTTACCGGATGTTCGACCTGCAGGCGGGTGTTCATCTCCATGAACCAGAAGCGATCCGGGCGCAGCCCGTCCGAGGCATCGACGATGAATTCGACCGTGCCCGCGCCGCTGTAACCGATCGCCTCGGCCGCGCGCACGGCGGCCTGCCCCATCGCTGCGCGCATTTCGGGGGTCATGCCGGGGGCGGGGGCCTCTTCGATGACCTTCTGGTGGCGGCGCTGGAGCGAGCAATCGCGCTCGAAGAGATGCACCGCGCGGGTGCCGTCGCCGAAGACCTGCACCTCGATATGGCGGGGCTTTTCGACGTATTTCTCGATCAGGACGGCGGGGTTGCCGAAGGCGGTCGTGGCCTCGCCCTGCGCGGAGGCCAGCGCGGCGGCGAACTCTTCGGGCCGGTCCACGCGGCGCATGCCCTTGCCGCCGCCGCCCGCCACCGCCTTGATCAGCACCGGGTAGCCCACCGCATCGGCCGCGCCCGCCAGATGCTCGGGGTCCTGATTGTCGCCGTGATAGCCCGGCACCACGGGCACGCCCGCGCGGCTCATCAGCGCCTTGGCCGCATCCTTGAGCCCCATCGCCCGGATCGCATCGCCCGAGGGCCCGATGAAGGTGAGCCCCGCGGCCTCGATCGCATCGACGAATTCGGGGTTTTCGCTGAGAAACCCATAGCCAGGATGGATCGCCTGCGCCCCGGTGGCAAGTGCTGCGGCGATGATCGCCTCGCCGCGTAGATAGCTGTCCTTGGGCGCCGGGCCGCCGATTGCGACCGCCTCATCGGCCATGGCGACATGGCGCGCGCCCGCATCCGCCTCGGAATAGACCGCGACGGTGGCGACGCCCAGACGGCGGGCGGTGTCGATCACGCGGCAGGCGATTTCGCCGCGGTTGGCGATCAGGATCTTCTGGAACATCGCGGTCTCTCCCTGACTGCGGCGGGGGCGCTGCCCCCGGGCCCCCGGAGTATTTGGACCAAGAAGAAGCTTCACAGTTTCTTCTTGGCGAAAATACTCCCGCCGGAGGCATTGAAGGTTACATGCGGAACAGGCCGAAGCGGGTCGGTTCGATCGGCGCGCAGAGGCTTGCCGACAGCGACAGCGCGAGGATTTGACGCGTCTTGCGCGGGTCGGCGATGCCGTCATCCCAGAGCCGCGCCGAGGCATAGAGCGGGTGGCTTTGCCGCTCGAACATCTCGATGGTCGGGCGCTTGAACTCGGCCTCGTCCTCGGCCGACCAGCTGCCGCCCTTGCGCTCGATCCCGTCGCGCTTGACGGTGGCAAGCACGCCCGCCGCCTGTTCGCCGCCCATCACCGAGATCCGGCTGTTGGGCCAGGACCAGAGGAACCGGGGCCCATAGGCCCGCCCCGCCATGCCATAGTTGCCCGCCCCGAAGGAGCCGCCGACGAGCATGGTGATCTTCGGCACCGAGGTCGTCGCGACCGCGGTCACCATCTTGGCGCCGTGGCGCGCGATGCCCTCGTTTTCGTATTTCCGGCCGACCATGAAGCCTGTGATATTCTGCAGGAAGATCAGCGGAATGCCGCGTTGCGAGCACAGCTCGATGAAATGCGCGGCCTTCTGCGCGGCCTCGGAAAACAGCACGCCATTGTTGGCGACGATGCCGACCGGGCAGCCCTCGATATGGGCAAAGCCGGTGACGATGGTTTCGCCGAAGCGCGGTTTGAACTCGTCAAAGCGGCTTCCATCGACCACCCGGGCGATGACCTCGCGGATATCATAGGGCGTGCGCAGGTCGGCGGGCACCGCGCCGAGGATCTCCTCGGGGTCATAGGCGGGGGCCTCGGGGCTTTGCCACTGCACGGTCGAAGGCTTGGCGCGGTTCAGGTTGCCGACCGCGCGGCGCGCAAGGGCCAGCGCATGGCCATCATCCTCGGCCAGATAATCCGCCACGCCCGAGAGCCGCGTATGCACATCGCCGCCGCCGAGGTCCTCGGCGGTGACCACCTCGCCCGTCGCGGCCTTCACCAGCGGCGGGCCGGCGAGGAAGATCGTGCCCTGATCGCGCACGATGATCGTGACGTCCGACATGGCGGGCACATAGGCGCCGCCCGCCGTGCAGGACCCCATCACCACCGCGATCTGGGGAATGCCCTTGGCCGACATTCGCGCCTGATTGTAGAAGATGCGGCCGAAATGGTCGCGGTCGGGGAAGACCTCGTCCTGATTGGGCAGGTTGGCGCCGCCTGAATCGACCAGATAGACGCAGGGCAGCGCGCATTCCTCGGCGATCTCCTGCGCGCGCAGGTGTTTCTTCACCGTCATCGGGTAATAGGTGCCGCCTTTGACGGTCGCGTCATTGGCGACCACCATGACCTCTTGCCCCATCACCCGGCCGATGCCCGCGATGACACCCGCGCATGGGGCGGCACCCTCGTAAAGCCCATGCGCCGCCGTCGCGCCGATTTCGAGAAAGGCCGAGCCCGGGTCGAGAAGCCCCGCGACACGTTCGCGCGGGGCCATCTTGCCGCGCGCGATGTGGCGGGCCTGCGCCTCGGGCCCGCCCCCGGCGGCAGCGAGATCCGCCGCCTGCCGCACCTGATCCAGCATCGCCAGATGCGCCGCGCGATTGGCGCGGAACGCATCCGAATTGGTCAGAACAGAAGAGGTCAGTTTCATGGATCGGCCTTCTTGTCGCGCAATTGCGCCGCACGGGTCGCGGTCATTTCCATCATGCAATTCGCGCCGACGATGACCGCCATCGAGCCATCGCCCCAGCGGTCGACCTCGAGCGCGCATTCCGCGTCGCGAAAGGCGAGCCACGCGCGCTGCGCATCCAGCAGCTGATCGTTCAGCCCCCGCGGCGTCAGCTCGGCCCGGCGCGCCTTGTATTCGCTGTTCAGCAGATCGTCCCAGACCTGCGTTTCCGCCCCGATACAAGCAACGATCGACATCGTGCTTTCATCTGTCGCGCCCATGCAGCCCTGCGCCGCCTGCCCCAGACAGCTGGGACCATCCGCAATCGGGTCATAGTCGGCAAAACAGGCGCGCACGCTGTCTTCAAGCCCGGTCAGGGCATCGGCGGGCAGGTCTTGCGCGAAGGCCGCAACAGGCAGGGCAACGAAAAGCGGGATAAGGGTCAGACGCATCAGGCTTTCTCCATGATTTCACGTCCGATCAGCATACGGCGGATTTCGCTGGTGCCAGCCCCGATTTCCATCAATTTCGCATCGCGGAAGAGGCGGCTGACGGTGCTGTCGTTCAGGAAGCCCGCGCCGCCCAAGGCTTGCACCGCCTGATGGGCCTGCACCATCGCCTGCTCGCTGGCATAAAGCACGGTCGCGGCGGCATCCTGACGGGTGACCGCGCCGCGGTCGCAGGCCTTCGCCACCTCATAGGTATAGGCGCGCGCGGTGTTCATCGCGACATACATGTCGGCGATCTTGGCCTGCATCAGCTGGAAATTCCCGATCGGCTGGCCGAACTGGTGACGTTCCTTGGCGTAGGGTACGACCTCATCGAGACAGGCGGCCATGATGCCGGTGCCGATGCCCGACAGAACGACCCGCTCGTAATCGAGCCCCGACATCAGGACGCGCACGCCGCGCCCTTCGGTGCCAAGGACGTTTTCAAACGGCACTTCGCAATTGTCGAAGAACAGCTGGGCGGTGTTCGAGCCACGCATCCCGAGCTTGTCGAAATGCTGGCTGGTCGAGAAGCCTTTGAAGGATTTCTCGATGATGAAGGCGGTGATGCCCTTCGAGCCCGCCTCGGGGTCGGTCTTGGCATAGACCACCAGCGTATCGGCATCGGGGCCGTTGGTGATCCAGTATTTGTGGCCGTTGAGCACATAGTAACCGTTGCGCTTCTCGGCCTTGAGCTTCATGCCCACGACATCCGAGCCCGCGCCCGATTCCGACATCGCCAGCGCACCGACCTTGGCGCCCGAAACCAGATCGGGCAGGTATTTCGCCTTCTGCTCAGGGCTGCCATTCAGTTTCAGCTGATTGACGCAAAGGTTGGAATGCGCCCCGTAGCTGAGCGAAATCGAGGCCGAGACGCGCGCGATTTCCTCGGTCGCGATCACATGCGCCAGATAGCCCATGCCGGCGCCGCCGAACTCTTCGGAAACTGTGATCCCCAGCAGGCCCAGCGCGCCCATCTCGGCCCATAGCTCGTGCGGAAAGACATTCTCGCGGTCAACCGCGGCGGCGATCGGCTTCAGCCGCTCCTGCGCCCAAGCATGCACCATGTCCCGCAGCGCATTCACATCCTCGCCCAGATCGAACGTCATGGATCCTGCGAACATTTCGGCCTCCCCTCCGGTTATTGAACGCTTGTTCAATTCGTGCCCGAGCGCCGCGATTCGGTCAAGCCCGAACGACGTTACGTCACAGAAGGGGCCCCGGCCCCTTGGCATCGCGCGCCCGAGGCCGCAGACTGGGCCCAACCCCGGAGGTCCCCATGCGTCTCATTCCTGCCCTGCTGTTCGCCCTTGCCGCCACAACCGCCCAAGCCCAGGAGGTCGGCCGCGTTGGCGTCGACTGGGTCGGCAATGATGTGGTCATCGAAGCGATCCCCGATCCCAAGGTGCAGGGCGTGACCTGCCATGTCGCCTATTTCGACCGCTCGCTGATCGACCGGCTGTCGAACGGGAACTGGTTCGAGGACCCATCGAACGCCTCGATTGCCTGCCGCCAGACCGGGCCGATCACGCTGGGCGATATCGCGCGCGGCAAGCGGGGCGAGACGGTCTTCTCCGAGGGGCGCTCGCTGATCTTCAAGTCTCTCAAAGTGACGCGGATCTTCGATGAGCAGAACCAGGTGCTGATCTATCTGACCCATGCCCGCGAGATCAGCCAGGGCTCGGCCAAGATGGCGATTTCGACCGTGCCGCTTTACGGGGCGGAGTGAGGCCGAAAGTGAAGCCGGGGGCCAGCCCCCGGACCCCCGGGATATTTAGGCACTGTTGAAAATAAGGTCCCGGTCAAACGGAAAGGGCCAAGCGCGCCCAGGCTGTCGGTGCCGCAGGCCGTCAAGGCGCGCCGATCTTGCCCCTCAACAGTGCCGAAATATCCCGGAGGTGAATTCGGCGTAGCCGAAGAGGGGGCTGGCCCCCTGCCCCCCTTTACCTGCGCGCCTCGGCGTCGATGATCCGGGCGATCTGATCGACATCGGCCAGCGTGAAGGTCAGCGGCAGGCGCAGGTCGAGCAATCCCGCCAGCACCCGGTCGGTCTGCGCCAGCCGCGGCCCGGGCGCATAGCGCCAGCTGTCATAGCGCGAGGTGAAGCCCGCGGGCTCGGCCGCGCCGAACCATTTCAGCTCGACCCCGCGCGCCGCCGCGCGCGCCACCAGCGCCTCGATCCTCGCCGCCTCCCATCCGGGCAGCAGGAACTGGAAGCTCGATCCGACATAGGCCTCGGCCTGCGGGCGCGGGATCAGGCGCAGGCCGGGCGTGCCCGCCAGCCCCGCCTCGAGCCGGGCATAAAGCGCGTTCCAGCGGGCGATCCGGTGCGGCAGCGTGGCGATCTGCGGGCGCAGGATCGCGGCGCGCAGATTGTCCATCCGCCCCGACACATTGGGCGTGTCGTATTTCAGACCGTCGAACTGCGCGGGCTCGGGCCCGGCCAGATGACGCGGGTAAAGCATATAGCTGCCCGACAGAAGGATCATTCGCGCCATCAGGTCGGGATCGTCGGTCACGATCAGCCCGCCCTCGCCCGAATTCATATGCTTGTAGGTCTGCGTCGAATAACAACCGATCACCCCGTCGCGCCCCGAGAGCCGCCCGGCCCAGGCCGCGCCCATCGTATGGGCGCAATCCTCGATCACCCGCAGCCCGTGGCGCCCGGCGATCTCCAGCAGCCGGTCCATGTCGCAGATATGGCCGCGCATATGGCTGAGCATCAGCACGGTCGCGCCGCTCTCGCCCGCCACATGATCGAGATGATCAAGGTCGATCACCAGATCCTCGGTCACCTCGACGAAGACCGGCCGCGCGCCCACGGCCGCAATCGCACCGGGCACCGGCGCGAGGGTAAAGGCATTGGTCAAGACCGGCGCCCCCGGCGCCAGATCGAGCGCGCGCAGCGCACAGCCCAAGGCATAGCCGCCCGAAGCAACGGCAAGGCAATAGCGCGCCCCCATCGCCGCGGCGAATTCCTGTTCAAGGAGCGCCACCTCGCCCGCCTCGCCGGGCACCACATTATAGCGGTGCAACCGCCCCGAGCGCAGCACGGCCACCGCCGCCTCGATCGCCGCCTCGGGGATCGGCTCCTGCTGGGTGAAGTTTCCGGTGAAGATCTCGGAGAAAGTGTCGTCCATCATGCGTCCCGCAACCGCCGCCATTGCGGCAGATATAGCACCAGCGCCAGACCGAGCACCCCGGCCGCCACGAAATAGGCCGCATCGGGTGTGCGCACCGGCGCCGCCTCGGACAGGAAATAGCCGAAAACCTGAGTGAAGAACAATGTGCCGAGCAACATCATCAGGTTCATCGCGCCGCTGAGGCCGCCTTGCAGCGCGCCCTGCGCATCCTCGGGCACCGCGCGCGACATCATCGCGCTGAGCATCGGATGCACGAAGCCCTCGGGGCCGTGGATGAAGAGCAGCACCACCACAGCGACGATCCCAGTCGCCATGCCGTAGCCCGCGCAGACCACAACGCCGATGATCAGGCCGATCAGCGCCGCCCGCGGCTCGCCCCAGAGCCGCACCGCTGGGCCGGTCAGCACGCCCTGAAACAGCGCCCAGACGATGCCGAAAGCGGCAAGGCTCACGCCCACCATCGCCTCGGACCAGCCGAATTTCGCCATCCCCCAGAACGACCAGATCGCCGGATAGACCGCCGAGCCGAAGAAATAGACCGAAAACACCGCGGCGAGGGGCAGCACCCCCTTGTAGCGGGCAAAGACCTCGAGCACGCCGAGCGGATTGGCCTCGCGCAGGCGGAATGCGCGGCGGCGGTCCTGCGGCAGCGATTCCGGCAGCACGAACAGCCCATAGAGGAAATTCGCAGCCGAGATCCCCGCGGCGACCCAAAACGGCACCCGCGGGCCAAGTTCCCCCAGAAGCCCGCCGATCGCAGGCCCCAGAACGAAGCCTAGGCCAAAGGCCGCCCCCATCAGGCCAAAGGCGCGCGCGCGGCCCTCGGGCGGGGTGATATCGGCCAGATAAGCATTGGCGATCACATGGCTCGCCCCGCAGACCCCGGCAATGACGCGCCCGACAAAGAGCCAGCCGACGGTGGGGGCGAGCGCGTGAAACAGGTAATCGACCCCGAGCCCCGCCACCGCGATCAGCAGAAGCGGCCGCCGCCCGAAGCGGTCCGACAGCGCCCCCATCATCGGCGCGAACAGGAACTGCGCGAGGCTGAAGGCCGCAAACATCAGCCCGCCGATCCGCGCCGCCTGATCCAGCGTCATATGCCCCACCGTCTCGATCAGCTCGGGCAGAACCGGCAGGATCAGGCCGAGCCCGACCATGTCGAGAAAGACCACAAGCAGCACGAATCCCACCGCATGGCGCGAGGGTTTGGACGGGGCCGGGGCGACCACAGAAGGCGAAGACATGCACACACCAAGAGCAAAAGCGCGCAAGGCGAAGCCTCGCGCGACAGAATCGACGGTCAGGAATGTTCGGTTGTCAGCAGGCTAGCCCGGGCGGGGGCCCGCGTCCAGAGGACGCGGCCCCCCGAAGCGCCCCCCGCTTGCGGGGGGCGCCCCCTGCCCCGGCGTGAGCACCCCATCTCAGGCGCTTGCGCCCGGGCCGCGCCCGCGCAAGGATGTCGCCCGGAGGTTTCATGCGCGCCGCCCTGACCCTGATCCTTGCCCTCGGCCTCGCGCCCGGACCCGCCGCCGCGGCGCCCGAAACGCTGATCATCTATAGCGGCCGCGATGCCCAACGGCTGCATTGCGCGGCGCTTCTGTCGCTGGTGGCGCAGAATCTCGGGCGGCGCGGCCGCATCCCGATCGCCGAGGAATACCGTTTCCGCGACCTCGCCCGGCAGATGACAGAGCCCCTGCCCGGCAGCCCCGCCACCCACAAAAAGGCGCTGATCCAGCGCGCGACAGCCCTTGCGGCCAGCCATACGCTTAAGGAGCTGCTGGCGGAATATCGCCAGACGCAAACCTGGTGCGCCGCGGAATTCCTGAACTAGATCAGAAGCTTGCCAGCGATAGCGGGGAGATCGGCGTAAGCGTCCAGCATCACCTCGGGGGCAAGCCGCGCGATCCCGGGCCCCTCGGGGCCGAAGCTCACCAGCGCACAGGGCACCCCCACCGCCGCCGCGGTGCGCCGGTCGGTCTCGGTGTCGCCCACCAGCATCGAGCGCGCCGGATCGCCGCCCGCGCCGCGCACCGCCGCCAGATAGGGCGCCGGATCGGGCTTGCGCGTGGGCAGCGTATCGGCGCCAATCAGCGCCCCGAAGAGCCCCGCAATACCCAGCTGCGCAACCAGATCGCGCGCCAGCCCCTCGGGCTTGTTGGTGCAGATCGCGGTGGCAAATCCCGCGGCGCGCAGCGCCTCGACCGCCTGGACCGCGCCGGGATAAAGCCGCGTCTCGACACAGATCCCGGCGGCGTAATGGGCAAGCAACGCCGGGTAATCCGCCTCGATCAGCTCGGGGGCGCGCGCCTCGCCCAGCCGGGCATAGCCCGCGCTCAGCATCGCGCGCCCGCCGTGAAAGGCGATCAGCTGATCTGCCGCCGGGTCGAGCGGCCGCCCAAGGCCGCGCGCCGCAAAGCAGGCATTCGCCGCCGCCAGCAGATCGGCGGAGGTATCCGCCAGCGTTCCATCCAGATCGAAAACCACCGTGCGCAAGGTTACGCCCCCGAAAGATTGTGTGATCGCCCGGTGCTTGCAGGCAGATATGGTATGGGTAAAACAGGGCCGAGCAGAAGAAAAGGCACCGAAATGGCGACAGCATTGATCGTTCTGGCCGCGGGTCAGGGGACGCGGATGAACTCTGACCTGCCCAAGGTCCTGCATCGGCTGGGTGCGGCGCCGCTGTTTGCCCATGCGCTGGCCGCGGGGCGGGCGCTGGAGCCCGCGCGGGTGATCGTGGTCGCGGGGCACGGCGCGGATCAGGTGACCAAGGCCGTGGCCCACGTCGACCCCGAGGCCGAGGTGGTCTTGCAAGAAGAGCAGCTTGGCACCGGCCATGCGGTGGCGCAGGCGATGCCCGCGCTTGGCGGTTTCGAGGGCCGCGCGCTGGTGCTTTACGGCGATACCCCCTTCATCCGCGCCGAGACGCTGGAGGCCTTGGCCGAAAGCCCGGCCGATGTGACGGTGCTGGGGTTCGAGGCGGCCGATCCGGGCCGCTATGGGCGGCTGATCGTCACGGGCGGCGCGCTGGAAAAGATCGTCGAATACAAGGATGCGACGGATGAAGAACGCGCCGTAACCCTTTGTAATTCTGGGGTTGTTGCCTGCGATGCGGGGCTACTGGCCGAACTGGTCGCGGGGCTGAAAAATGACAATGCGGCGGGCGAATATTACCTGACCGATATCGTCGCGGCGGCGCGCGCGCGGGGCCTGTCGGCGGCGGTCGTGACCTGCCCCGAAGAGGAAACCCTCGGTATCAACACCCGCGCTGAACTCGCCCGCGCCGAGGCGCTGTTTCAGGCGCGCGCCCGAGCCGAGGCGCTGGACAACGGCGTGAGCCTGCAGGACCCGGCCAGCGTCTGGTTCGCGCTCGACACCTATCTGGGCCGCGATGTGGTGATCGGCCCGCATGTGGTCTTCGGCCCCGGCGTGACGATCGAGAGCGGAGCGGTGATCGAGGCCTTCTGCCATCTCGAGGGCTGCCACATCAGCCGCGGCGCCACCGTCGGCCCCTTCGCCCGCCTGCGCCCCGGCGCCGAACTGGCCGAGGATGTGCATGTCGGCAACTTCGTTGAGATCAAGAATTCCCTTCTGGGTGAAGGGGTTAAGGTCGGTCACCTGAGCTATCTGGGCGATGCCGAGATCGGCGAGGCGACGAATATCGGCGCGGGCACGATCACCTGCAATTATGACGGCGTGTTCAAGCATCGCACCGTGGTCGGCGCCAATGCCTTCATCGGCTCGGATACGATGCTGGTGGCACCGGTGCGGGTCGGCGACGGCGCGCTGACCGGCTCTGGCTCGGTGATCACCGAGGATGTGCCCGCGGGCGCGGTGGCGCTGGGACGGGCCAAGCAGGTGGTGAAACCGGGGCTGGCCACGAAATTGTTCGAGATGCTTCGCGCGCGCAAGGCGCAGATGAAGAAAGGTTCGTAAATGTGCGGAATTATTGGCGTTCTTGGCGATCACGAGGTCGCGCCGCTGCTGGTGGAAAGCCTCAAGCGGCTGGAATATCGCGGCTATGACAGCGCCGGGATCGCCACGGTGAACCACGGGCGGCTGGACCGGCGGCGCGCGGTGGGCAAGCTGGTGAACCTGTCGGATCTGCTGGTGCACGAGCCGCTGGCGGGCAAGGCCGGGATCGGCCATATCCGCTGGGCGACGCATGGCGCGGCGACCACGGTGAACGCCCATCCGCATCGCTCGGGGCCGGTCGCCGTCGTGCATAACGGGATCATCGAGAACTATCGCGAGCTGCGCACGGATCTGGCCGCTGCGGGCCTGCAGCCCGAGACGCAGACCGATTCCGAGACCGTCGCCCTTTTGACCAGAATGTATATGGATCAAGGGCTTGAACCGCGCGAGGCCGCCGTGGCCGCGCTGAAGAAGCTGGACGGGGCCTTTGCCCTGCTGTGGCTTTTCGACGGCGAGGAGGATCTGATGATCGCCGCGCGCAAGGGCTCGCCGCTGGCGATCGGCCATGGCACGGGCGAGATGTTCGCGGGCTCGGATGCGATCGCGCTGGCGCCGCTGACCGACCGGATCACCTATCTCGAAGAGGGCGATTATGCCGTCATCACCCGCGCCGGCGCCGAGATCTTCGACGCCGAGGGGCGCCGCGCGAACCGCGATGAGCTGCGCATTGATCTGGGCGCCACGCAGATCGAAAAGGGCGGCTACAAGCATTTCATGGCCAAGGAAATCGCCCAGCAACCCGCGGTGCTGGGTGATGCTTTGCGACATTATCTGACCGAAGACGGGTTGAATCTGCCCGCAGAATTGGACTTTTCCAACATTTCGCGGCTGACGCTGGTGGCCTGTGGCACCGCCTTCTATGCCTGCGCGATCGCGAAATACTGGTTCGAGAGCATCGCCCGCCTGCCGGTCGAGATCGACGTGGCCTCAGAGTTCCGCTATCGCGAGCCGCCGCTGCCGGGCGATAGCTATGCGATCTTCGTCAGCCAGTCGGGCGAGACTGCCGACACCCTCGCCGCCTTGCGCTATTGCCATGAAAAGGTTGCGAAAACCGTCGCGGTGGTGAACGTGCCCACCTCGTCGATCGCGCGCGAAAGCGATGTCGCCCTGCCGATTCTGGCCGGGGTCGAGGTCGGCGTGGCCTCGACCAAGGCCTTCACCTGCCAGCTTCTGGTGCTGGCGGCGCTGGCGCTGAAGGCCGGGCACGACCGCGGCCATCTGAGCGCGGCGGAACTGGCGCGGCACATGGATGATCTGCGCGCCCTGCCCGGGCTGATGAATGCCGCCCTTGGCATCTCGGAACAGATCGAAAAGCTCGCCGAGCGGCTGGCCGAGGCGCAGGATATCCTCTTCCTGGGCCGCGGCGCGATGTATCCGTTGGCGCTGGAAGGCGCGCTGAAACTCAAGGAAATCAGCTACATCCACGCCGAAGGTTATGCCTCGGGCGAGCTCAAGCACGGGCCGATCGCGCTGATCGACCGGATGGTGCCGGTGATCGTGATGGCGCCGCATGACCGGCTGTTCGACAAGAGCGTGTCGAACATGCAGGAGGTGATGGCGCGGCACGGTCAGGTGCTGCTGGTGTCGGATGCCAAGGGCCTCGAGGCTGCGGCCGAGGGCACCTGGGCCACGCTGCGGATGCCCGAAGTGTCCGAGCTTTTCGCACCGATCCTCTATGCGCTGCCTGCACAATTGCTGGCCTATCACACGGCCGTCGCGAAGGGCACCGATGTAGATCAGCCGCGCAATCTGGCGAAATCGGTGACGGTCGAATAATGGGCCGCAAGCGCAAATCGCGGGTCGTGGTGGCCGAGGATCGCCCCCTCACTGAAGCCGAGGAACAGGCCGCCGCCGAGGCCCGGGCCTATGCGCAGTCTGACGCGGAATACACGCAATATCAAGAGCTTGACGAGAGCGACGTAGCCCCGCCCCCGACGCTGGACGAGGCGATTGCGGCGCTCGAATGCTGCGGCGATGCGGAACGGGCCGCAGGCGCGGCCGAGTATCACAAGGTCGCGCGGCGCTATCTGGGCGTGCCGGTTCCACTGATCGAGGATATGACGCGGCTCTGGCGCGCTCAGGCCTCGCTCGAGGAGCGCGTCGCGCTGGCCGATGCGCTCTGGCACAGCGATATCCACGAGGCGAAGGTGGCCGCGGCCAAGCTGCTGACCCAGGCGCGGATCCGGCCCGATGCCGCCGTCTGGGAGACGATCGCCGCCTGGGCGCCCGGCTTTGATGCCTGGGCGGTGGCCGATCACGCCTGCAGTGCGGGCGGGCGGCGGTTGGTCGCGGATCCCTCGCGGCTGGATCAGGTCGAGGGCTGGTTGGACAATTCCAACATCTGGACCCGGCGGGCGGCGCTGGTCATCACCTTGCCCTTTACAAAATCGAACATTCCGACCGAGGAGGAACGCGCGATCCGCGAACGTGTTCTGGGCTGGAGCACGCGCCTCGCACCCGAGCGCGACTGGTTCATCCAGAAGGCCATCGGCTGGTGGCTGCGCGAGCTGTCGAAGCACGATCCCGATCGGGTGCGCGCCTGGCTCGAGAGCCACGGCGCCGAGCTGAAGCCCTTTGCCCGCAAGGAAGCCGCGAAATATCTGAAATGATCAGGCGCTGCGGGCCACCGCCGGCCGGCGCCGCGCCGCCCAGTCGCGCACGGCCGCGCCGAAGGCCGCAAACAGCGGCCGCGAGACCGGGTCGGCCTCGGCGTTCCATTCGGGGTGCCACTGAACCGCAAGGGTGAAGCCCGGCGCATCCTTGACCCAGATCGCCTCGGGCGTGCCATCCTCGGCGCGGCCCTCGATCACGATCCGGTCCCCCGCGCGACAGATCCCCTGCCCGTGCAGCGTATTGGTCATCACCTCCTCGGCGCCAAACAGCGTGGCGAAGCGGCCGCCGGGCTGCAAGATCACCTTGTGGCGGATCGCGAAGGCCTCTTCCAGCGTGCCCTCGGGCGGCATCCGGTGGTTCATCCGCCCCGGCAATTCACGGATCTCGGGGTGAAGCGTGCCGCCCATTGCCACGTTAACCTCTTGAAATCCGCGGCAAATTCCCAGAAACGGCTGGCCACTGGCCACGCAGGCGCGCACCAAGGGCAAGGTGATCGCATCGCGCGCCCGGTCAAACGTGCCGTGCTTGTCGGTCTCGACCTCGCCATATTCGCTCGGATGCACATTCGGCCGCCCGCCGGTCAGCAGGAAGCCGTCGCAGACCTCCATCAGCTCCTCGACCGAGACATAATCCGGGTCGGCGGGGATCAGCAGGGGAATGCAGCCCGCGACGTGACTGACCGCGCAGGAATTCATCTGCCCGCCCTCGTGGACCGGATAGCGGTCATTCACGAGGCCACGGTTCCCAATGATTCCAACGACGGGTCTGGTCATGTCATGCTCCTTTCCGAATATGTTAGGTCGGAGCAGGGCACAGGGTAACCCCCAAAGGCGCGCAACCGCTGTGCAGCAGAGCCCATCAGCCCCCCGCGCGCGCGGCCTTCAGCTGGCGACGGCGGGCGTGGAGCACCGGCTCGGTATAGCCCGATGGCTGATCGCGGCCCTTGAAGACCAGATCGCAGGCCGCCTGAAAGGCGATCCCGTCGAAGCCCGGCGCCATCGGGTGATAGGCCGGGTCGCCCGCGTTCTGCCGGTCGACCACGGCCGCCATCTTGCGCAAAGCCGCCATCACGCGGGCCTCGGTGACCACGCCATGATGCAGCCAATTGGCCAGCGCCTGCGCCGAAATGCGGCAGGTCGCGCGGTCCTCCATCAGGCCAACATCATGAATATCGGGCACTTTCGAGCAGCCGATCCCCTGATCGACCCAGCGCACCACATAGCCGAGAATGCCCTGGGCGTTATTCTCGATCTCGGCGGTGATCTCGGCCTCGGAATAGTTGCGCCCCTTGGCGAGCGGCACGGTCAAGAGGTCATCGAGCCGCTCGGGCCGGTGCATCGCGGCGATCTCGGCCTGCCGCGCCTTGACGTCGACGCGGTGATAATGCGTGGCGTGCAGGGTCGCGGCGGTCGGGCTCGGCACCCAGGCGCAATTGGCCCCGGCCTTGGGGTGGCCGATCTTGGCGGCCAGCATTTCGGCCATGCGATCGGGCGCGGCCCACATCCCCTTGCCGATCTGCGCCCGCCCCGCCAGCCCGCAGCGCAGACCGATATCGACGTTGCGATCCTCATAGGCGGCAATCCAGGGCTGGGCCTTCATCTCGCCCTTGGCCAGCATCGGCCCCGCCTCCATCGCGGTGTGGATCTCGTCGCCGGTGCGATCGAGGAAGCCGGTGTTGATGAAGGCCACCCGATGCGCCGCCGCGCGGATGCATTCCTTGAGGTTGACCGAGGTCCGGCGTTCCTCGTCCATGATCCCGAGCTTCACCGTGAAGCGTGGCAGGCCTAGCACTTTTTCAACATGATCGAAGATTTCGCAGGCGAATTCGACCTCTTCGGGGCCATGCATTTTAGGTTTTACAACATAGACCGAGCCGGTCACCGAATTGCGCGCGCCCTCGGTCTTGCCCAGATCATGGATCGCGCAGAGCGTGGTGATCATCGCATCCGTCAGCCCCTCGGGGATTTCGGCGCCGTCGGGCGTCAGGATCGCGGGGTTGGTCATCAGATGGCCGACATTGCGCACCAGCATCAGCGCGCGCCCCTTCAGCCGCAATTCGCCGCCCTCGGCCGCGGTGAAGGCCAGATCGGGGGCGAGCTCGCGGGTGAAGCTGCGGCCGCCCTTGCTGACCTCTTCCGACAGCGTGCCGCGCATCAGCCCGAGCCAGTTCGAATAGGCCAGGACCTTGTCCTCGGCATCGACCGCGGCCACCGAATCCTCGCAATCCATGATCGAGGAAAGCGCCGATTCCAGCCGCAAATCGCAGATCCCCGCCGGGTCGTCACGGCCCACGGGATGCGTGGCATCCACATCAACAATGATATGCAAGCCATTGTTTTTCAGGACAATCGCGGTCGGCGCCTCAGGCGCGCCGGCAAAGCCCACGAATTGCGCGGGGTTCATCGGCCCGGTTTCCTCGCCCAGATCGGCGAACAGACCGCCGTCCTGCACCCAAAGCCGCGTGACCCCGGCCCAGGACCCCGCGACCAGCGGGCAGGCGTCATCGAGAAACGCCTTGGCCCAGGCGATCACCTGCGCGCCGCGCGCCGGATCATAGCCACCACCCGCAGGCGCCGCGCCCAGCGCATCGGTGCCGTAAAGCGCGTCATAAAGACTGCCCCAGCGCGCATTCGCGGCGTTGAGCGCATAGCGCGCATTCATGATCGGCACCACCAGTTGCGGGCCGCAGACCTGCGCGATTTCGGGGTCGGTCGGCGGAGTTTCCACCGTGAAATCATCGCCTTCCGGCACCAGATAGCCGATCTCGGCCAGAAAGGCGCGATAGGCGGCGGGGTCAAAATCCTGCCCACGATGCGCCTTGTGCCAGGCATCGAGCCGCGCTTGCAGCACCGCGCGTTTGTCCAGCAGCGCCGCGTTTTTCGGCCCCAGATCCCGCACCAGCGCCGCGAACCCGGCCCAGAACGCCGCCGCCTCGACCCCGGTGCCGGGCAGCGCGCGGCCCTCGACGAACTCGGCCAGCTCCGCCGCCACCTGCAGCCCCGCGCGTTCCACCCGATCGGTCATCCTGTCCTCCTGTCGGCCCATCGGGGAAC
>JACXUS010000184.1 GCA_014763785.1 Sphingomonadales bacterium
GTGCTCGAAACCCTCGTTGCCTTTCCCTCGGTGTCGCGCGGCACCAACCGGCCGCTGATCGACTGGGCGGCGGGCTGGCTGCGCGATCTTGGCGCCGAGGTGACCGTGGTGCCCGACCCCGCCCAGCCCGAAAAGGCCAGCCTGTTCGCGCAGATCGGCCCCGCGGTGCCGGGGGGCGTGGTGCTCTCGGGGCATACCGATGTGGTGCCGGTCGAGGGGCAGGACTGGAGCTATGACCCCTGGGCGGTGACCGAGGCCGACGGCAAGCTCTATGGCCGCGGCTGCTGCGACATGAAGGGGTTCGACGCGCTCGCCATGGCGGCAATGGCGCTGGCCGCGCGCGCGCCGCTCAAGCGCCCGTTGCAGATCGCGCTGAGCCATGATGAGGAACTGGGCTGTATCGGCTGCATCCCGATGATCGAGGCGATGGCGGCGCTGCCGCGCGCGGCCGCGGTGGTGGTGGGCGAGCCGACGATGATGAAGGCGGTGACCGGCCACAAGGGCGGCATGGCCTTCTGGGTGCGTGTGCATGGCGTGTCGGTGCACAGCTCGATCATGCATACCGGGGTCAGCGCGATCCTCGAGGCCGCCAAGATCCTGATGTGGGTCAATGAGCGGAACGCGGCCGGACGCGCGGCGGCCACCGAAACCCCCTTCGTGCCGCCCTGGACCACGGTGCACACGGGCGAGATTTCGGGCGGCACCGCGCATAACATCACCGCGGCGCTTTGCGAATTCGGCGTCGATTTCCGCGTCCTGCCGGGCGAGAGCCCCGAGGACTGGCGCGCCGCCTTCCGCGCCAAGGTGGCCGAGGTCGAGGCCGAGATGAAGGCCGTCCACCCCGCCGCCCGGATCGAGCTCGAGGAGCGCTTCGCCCTGCCGGGCCTCGCCCCCGAAACCGATGGCGCGGCCGAGGCCCTCGTGCGGCAGATCACCGGCGACAACGGCGCGATGGTGGTCAGCTACGGCACCGAGGCCGGGCAGTTCCAGACCCGCGGCTGGTCGGCGGTCGTCTGCGGCCCGGGCGATATCGAACAGGCCCACAAGCCCGATGAATGGCTGGCGGTCGAACAATTCGAGGCCGGTTGGGCCTTCATGGAAACCCTGATCGAGAAGCTGAGCGCATGATGCCTCCATCCTCCCTGCCGCGCCATGTGATCGACCTTGCGACCCCGGTGGCCTTCCCGGGACCGCCGCCCGGCGCCGCCGATGTGGTGGTGATCGGCGGCGGCGTCGCGGGGGTGATGAGCGCCTATTATCTGGCGCTTGCGGGGCGGCGGGTGGTGCTTTTGGAAAAGGGCCGGATCGCGGGCGAGCAATCGAGCCGCAACTGGGGCTGGATCCGCCAGCAAAAGCGCGACCCCGGCGAATTACCGATCATGATCGAGGCGCTGCGGCTGTGGCAGGGGTTTTCCGAAACCCTCGGGCCCGCGCTGGGCTTTCGTCAGCATGGCGTGGCCTATGTCACCCGCACGCCCGCGGCGATGGAGGGCTATGCCCGCTGGGTGCAACTGGCGGCCGAGCATGGCGTTGAAAGCCGCCTGCTGAGCCGCGCCGCTCTGGCGCAGACGATCCCGCATTCGACCGACTGGATCGGCGGGCTGATCACGCCCACGGATGCGCGCGCCGAGCCCTGGGTTGCGGTGCCGATGCTGGCGCGGCTGGCGGCTGAGGCGGGGGTTACGATTGTCGAGAATTGCGCGGTGCGCGGGCTCGATATCACCGCGGGCCGGGTCACCGGCGTTCTGACCGAGGCCGGGCCGGTCGCCGCCGAACAGGTGCTGCTGGCGGCGGGCGCGTGGTCCGCGATCTTCGCGCGCCGCCATGGGGTGAACCTGCCGCAGCTGATGGTGCGCTCGACCGTGGCGCAGACGAACGCGCTGCCCGACTTCACGCAAGTCGCGGGCGCCGATGACATTTTCGCCTGGCGCCGCCGCGCCGATGGCAGCTATACCGTCGCGCCCGGCACCTGGCACGATTTCTACATCGGCCCCGATGCCTTCCGGCATTTCACCAAATACATCCCCCAGATGCGCCGCGATCTGTCGAAGACCGCGATGCGCCCGGTCTCGCCCGCGCCGGGCTGGCCCGATGGCTGGGGCACGTCGCGCCATTGGGCGCTCGATCAGGTCAGCCCCTTCGAGCGCTGCCGCATCCTCGACCCCGCGCCGAACCGCAAGCGGCTGGCCGAGGTCTGCGCGGCCTTCGCCCGCGCCTTCCCGCAGGCCGGGCCGATGCAGCTGACCCGCGCCTGGGCGGGGATGATCGACGTGATGCCCGACACGGTGCCGGTGCTGGATGCGGCCCCCCTCGCGGGACTCTGGATCGCCACGGGGCTGTCGGGGCACGGCTTCGGGATCGGGCCGGGCGTCGGGCGCGTCATGGCCGATCTGATGCTCGGGCGCGCGCCGGGGCACGATCTGAGCCGCTTCCGCTTTGGCCGCTTTACCGATGGGTCAAAAATCGACCTCGGACCCACCTTCTGACCCTTGCGGGCGGGCGGCCTTTGTAACAGGCTGACGAAAACACCAACCTGGAGCCCCCGCATGCCGGTCAAGAACCGTTTCGCCGAACTTTTGCCCGAGATCACCGCCTGGCGCCGCGATTTCCACGAAAACCCGGAGCTCTTGTTCGAGGTGCACCGCACCGCGGGCAAGGTCGCGGAGCTTCTGCGCAGCTTTGGCTGTGATGAGGTGGTCGAGGGGATCGGCCGCACCGGCGTCGTCGGTGTGATCAAGGGCAAGACCGATACCGCGGGCCGCGTCGTGGGCCTGCGCGCCGATATGGATGCGCTGCCGATCTTCGAGGCGACCGGGCTGCCCTATGCCTCGAAAACGCCGGGCAAGATGCACGCCTGCGGGCACGACGGCCATACCGCGATGCTGCTGGGGGCTGCGAAATATCTGGCCGAGACGCGCCAGTTCGACGGCACCGCGATCGTCATCTTCCAGCCCGCCGAAGAGGGCGGCGGCGGCGGGCGCGAGATGGTCCGCGATGGCATGATGGAGCGCTTCGGCATTCAGGAGGTCTACGGCATGCACAACTGGCCGGGCCTGCCGGTGGGCAGCTTCGCGATCCGCGAGGGCGCGCTGATGGCCGCGGCCGATCAGTTCGAGATGGTCGTGACCGGCAAGGGCGGGCATGCGGCGAAGCCCCATGAGACGATCGACACCACGCTGGTGGCCGCCCATATCGTCGTGGCGCTGCAGTCGATCGCCTCGCGCAATGTCGATCCGCTGAAACAGGTGGTGGTCTCGACCTGCACCTTCCGCACCGAGAGCGAGGCGCATAATGTGATCCCGCAGACCGTGTTCCTCAAGGGCACGGTGCGCACGATGGACCCGGCCGTGCAGGATTTTGTCGAAGGCCGGATCAAGGCGATTGCCGAGAATACCGCCGCGGCCTTTGGCGCCACGGCCGAGGTGAAATATATGCGCGGCTATCCGGTCACCGTGAACGCGCCCGACAATACCGGCTATGCGATCGAGGTGGCGCGCAAGGTCTCGGGGCAGGTGCAGACCGATGTGGCGCCGCAGATGGGGGCCGAGGATTTCAGCTTCATGCTGAACGAACGCCCCGGCGCCTATATTTTCCTCGGCAATGGCGATACGGCCATGGTGCACCACCCGGCCTATAATTTCGACGACAGCGCGATTCCCTTCGGCGCCAGCTGGTATGCCGGGATGGTCGAAGAACGGATGCCCGCCGCCTGAGCGGCCGGGGCCCGGCCGCGGATGCGGGGCCGGGCCGCTACCTGTGTTGCCCGGGCTGCGTGTCGCGCGGGGGCTTGGCTTGCGCGCGCGATCCCGGGCGGGGCGGGGTGCGTGGCCCGCGCGCGCCCACGCACCGCCCGCGCACCGGGTGGCGCAAAGCAAAAGGGCGGCCCCGGGGCCGCCCTTGCGTTTTCGTGCCGATCTGGCCCGCGATCACTCGCCCTGCGGCGCGATCACCGGGGCCTCGGGGGGCATCAGCTTGGGCGCCTGCGCGCCTTGCAGCGGGTCGTCCTGACGCTGGACCGAGCCCTCGAAATGCGCGCCCGATTCAATCGCGATGGTCTTGTGGATGATGTCGCCCTCGACCCGCGCGGTCGAGGTCAGGCGCACCTTGAGCCCGCGCACGCGGCCCACGACGCGGCCATTGACCACCACGTCATCGGCGATGATCTCGCCGCGGATCGTCGCGGTTTCGCCAACCGTCAGCAGATGGGCGCGGATATCCCCTTCGACCACGCCTTCGACCTGAATGTCGCCGGTGGTCTTGATATTGCCCACGATCGTCAGATCCGAGGACAGGATCGAGGCCGCGGGCTTCGCGCGCGGCGACGAGGGGGTGAAATCGCCCAGCGGACGCGTGGGCGGCAGGCTGGATTCCGGAGCCTTGGGTTTGTCGGTCTCCGAAGCCGCCTTGGGGCCCGGTTCATGGATTTTGCTCTTAGAAAACATCTTGTGCCGCCTTGATGAAGGTCATCGGGTTGATGGGTGCCCCACCCACCCGGATTTCATAGTGCAGATGCGGTCCGGTGGACCGTCCGGTATTGCCTGTATCACCGATCCAATCGCCGCGCGATACCTTTTGGCCGACCTTCACGCGGATTTTGGACAGGTGGCCATAGACCGTCGAGACGCCGAAGTCATGGCGGATCTTGATCACATTGCCATAGCCGCTTTCCCATTCGGCGGCGGTGACCACGCCATCGGCCGGCACATGGACATGCATGCCCACCGGCCCCGCAAGGTCGATCCCCGCATGCAGCCGGCCCCAGCGATAGCCGAAGGGCGAGGTGAAGCGATAGCCACCCTTGAGCGGGATCGCGAAGGGCAGCTTGTCGACGGCGATGCGATACATGTTCATCTCGTCGAGGCGCTTCATGATGGTTTCAGCCCGCGCGCCATCGCCGTTCAGATCGGCCGCCCCCTTCGAGGACAGCGAAACCGGCAGCAGCGGCCCGCCGGTGCCCGAATAGCCGCGGCGGATCTCGCTCATGATCGTGTCGGGGTTCATGCCCGCCGCCTTGAACATCCGGTCCAGAGGCGCCATCGACACCTGCACCGCCCCTTCGAGCGTGGTGAAGATCTCGTCGTTGCGCTCTTCCAGCAGGCGTTTTTCCAGCGCGATCTTATCGGCCTCGAAGCGCGCGGCCTCGGCGTCGCGGCTGGCCTGATCGCGCTCGACCGCGGTGCTGTTGAGCGCCTCGGCCAGAATATCGACGGTCTGCGCCATTTCCTCGGCCTGCACCTCGGGCGAGGGGGCGCCTGCGCTGGCGGTCTGGGTCGCGGCCAGATCGGCGCGCGCGGCGTCACGCTCGGCCATGGTGCGGCGCAGCGTCGACTGGATCACGTTGATCCCGGTTTCCAGCTCGCGGCGGCGCTCTTCCGAGGCAAGCAGCGCCGATTGCATCTGCGAGACCTGTTCCAGCGCCAGCTGGAAGCGGTTCTGCGCGTCGCGGGCCTCGGTCGCGCGGGCGTTGCGCTCGGTCGCCAGCGCGTCCAGACGGTGCTCGAACGCCTCCTGCGAGAGCGCGGCCTGTTCCATCGAGGAGCCCGAGGAAATCCCGTCGATGAACAGAAGCGCCGTGACCACCGTCGACCAGGCGAACAGCCCGGCCGCCACGCTGAGCACCATCGCCTGCGTCAGCGGCCGCAGCCGCACGAAGCGCGTGGCCGTGTCGGATTTCATGAACAGCCGCTGTTCGGGCAGCCATGTTTCGAGGCTCGCATTCAGCCGGTCTAGGATGCGTCTGGGCAAACCACTGGTCCTGTATCGTTCCGAAAGGCGGGCGCCTCCAACGCCCTTGCTCCGGGCCGGGTCCCGCAGGACAGCCCGAAACTGATCCCGCTTACCAAGCGCAGGCGCCTTGGCGCAACCCGTTTGCGCGCTTTGCGACATTCTGGCCCGGGCGCGGGGGGCTGCGCGGGCGGGAATCTGCCGATGCCGCGGGGCAGGGC
>JACXUS010000494.1 GCA_014763785.1 Sphingomonadales bacterium
CCGCCGGACGGCGCCATGGGCGACTACATGGCCTCGCTGGAACGGCTGCTGTCCCGCGACGACCGCATCTATTTTCCCGGCCATGGCGGACCGGTCAAGGATCCGGCTGCCTTTCTGCGCGGCTTGAGGACGCATCGGCGCATGCGCGAACGAGCGGTGCTGGAGCGCATCCGCGCCGGCGACTGGCTGATCCCGGACATGGTGAAGACCATCTATGCCAGCACCGATCCTCGGCTGCACGGCGCAGCCGCCCTCTCGGTTCTCGCCCATCTCGAGGATCTCGTGGAAAAGGGCCAGGTGGAAACCGACGGACCGGCCCGGCTCTCGGGCGTGTATCGGCCGGCCTGAGCCCCGCTCACGAGGAGAAACGGGTGACACGCGTGGTTTTGGCCGTCCTCTTTCTGACCGCGCTGGCCGCTCCAGGGGCCAGCTTCGCTGCCGAACGGCCACAAGGGATCGCCTATGGCGACAGCCCGGCGCAGCGGATCGATTTCTATCCCGCGCCGGCCGGCCACGCGCCCGCGCCGCTTGTCGTGTTCATCCATGGCGGCGCCTGGCGCATGGGCGACAAGGCGATTGCGACGGGTGAGAAGGCGGCGTTCTTCCGCGCAGAGGGCTATGCCTTCGCGGCGATCAACTACCGGCTGGTTCCGGAGGCCAGCGTCGAGGAGGAAGCCGACGACGTCGCCGCAGCCATTGCTGCACTACGCGGCCGCGCGCCGGAACTCGGCATAGACCCGCGCCGGATTGCCCTTGTCGGCCATTCGGCAGGCGCCCATCTCGCCGCACTCGCGGCGAGTGACCCGCGCTATCTGACGGCGCGCGGACTGTCGCTGAAGGCGATCCGGGCGGTCGTGCTGCTCGACGGCGCGGCCTACGACGTGCCGCGCCAGATCGCTTCGGCCGGACCGCTGATGCGGCGGCTGTACCGGGCCGCCTTCGGCGACGATCCGGAACGGCAGGTGTCGCTTTCGCCGATCGCCCATGCCGGGCGGCCCAATGCCGCGGCCTTCCAGCTGATCTGCGCCACGCAGCGGGCGGATGCCTGCCCGCAGGCGGCAGAGCTTGCGGACGCGCTCGAGGCCGAAGGCACGCCAGCCACCGTCCTGCCGGTCGATGGCGCCAGCCATCGCGATCTCAACCAGGACATCGGCGTGGCGGGCGATCCGACGTCCGCGGCGGTTGCCGCCTTCCTGCGCGAACAGTTGTAGCCCGGGGTTTGGACCGTCGACGGCGGTTCCGGCTCAGTCGCCGGCAACCCCCAGGAGCTCGGCGTCGAGCGCGTGCATGTAGTGCTCGGCGATCTCTGCGC
>JACXUS010000495.1 GCA_014763785.1 Sphingomonadales bacterium
TGGGGGGCAGGGCAAGGGGCAGCATCGACATGGGACAAAGTTAGAACAAAATGCGAACGCTTGCCAAGAGATTCGCACCCCCGCGGCGCGTCTGGTCGGGGAACGCGCGGCGCATGTCGCAAATCGCCGAGCGTACCCGCGGCTTTCCCGCGAGGATTTCCCGAAGACCCGCCCAGGAGATCCCCATGGCCGAAGACGACATCATCCTTTCGGAACTCGACGACGAAGAGCTTGTCCTGCAGATGCATGACGACCTTTATGATGGCCTCAAGGAGGAGATCGAGGAAGGCGTCAACATCCTGATCGCGCGCGGCTGGACGCCCTATGACGTGCTGACCAAGGCGCTGGTTGCCGGCATGACCATCGTCGGCGCCGATTTCCGCGACGGGATCCTGTTCGTGCCCGAAGTTCTGCTGGCCGCCAATGCGATGAAGGGCGGCATGGCCATCCTCAAGCCGCTGCTGGCCGAGACCGGCGCGCCGCGGATGGGCAAGATGGTGATCGGCACCGTCAAGGGCGACATCCACGACATCGGCAAGAACCTCGTCTCGATGATGATGGAGGGCGCGGGCTTCGAGGTCGTCGATCTGGGCATCAACAACCCGGTCGAGAACTATATCGAGGCCGCGCAGCGCGAAGAGGCCGATATCATCGGCATGTCGGCGCTGCTGACCACCACCATGCCCTATATGAAGGTGGTGATCGACGCGCTGGTCGAGCAGGGCCTGCGCGACAAATACATGATCCTTGTGGGCGGCGCGCCGCTCAATGAGGAATTCGGCCGGGCGATCGGGGCGGATGCCTATTGCCGCGATGCCGCGGTGGCGGTGCAGACCGCCAAGGACATGATCGCGCGCAAGCACAACCAGATGTGAGCGGGGCCTGCTGTGAGGATGGGGGAAGCGGGGCCGATCTGCGCGCCGCTCACGCCCGATCCGCAGCTTGTGAACGGATTTCATCGGCTGACTGGCCCCGGGGCGCGCCTCGGGGCTTCTCTTTTGCCGTCAAGGGCGCATAGTTGGGGGACGGAGACTTGCCATGACCCTGCCCCAGTTCCTCGCCCTGATCCTTGCCGTGGTGCTGACCGCCGCGCTCAGCCTGTGGTTTGCCGCCAAGGCGGGGGTGTCGCTGGCGCTGATCGGGCTGGGCGCGCTCTTGGCGGCGGGGCTCGCGCGGCTGATCGCGCGGGTCGAGTAAGCCCGGCGCTCCGGCGCCCCGTCCGGCCGCCCTCAGCCGCGGCTTCGTGGCCTTGCCTTGGTCGCGACCGTGCCACGCGCCGGCCCCGTCCCGGCCCCGCTGCCCCCCCGAGG
>JACXUS010000185.1 GCA_014763785.1 Sphingomonadales bacterium
GTCCGTCCCACGCATCATAGCCTCCGCCGTTATCGTGCGGAGGGTGAATCATGTTCTCAAACCGCTGTCGAGGCGGGACTATTTCAGCAGCCTGTTAGGGGGATCCGGCGTCCAAGGGAACTCTGGGAGGACAGAATGATGAAAACTATCACGCGCCGCGTGGCGTTGGGTCTGGCGGCTGGCGCTGTTGCGCTGGGGCTGGCCGGTCCGGCTGCGGCCGAGACCGATTTCTCGGGCAAGACGATCGAATGGATCATTCCCTTCTCGGCGGGTGGCGGCTCCGATACCTGGGCCCGGTTCAACGCGCCGCTCTTGTCGAAATATCTGCCGGGCAACCCGGTTGTGGTCGTGGTGAACGAGCCCGGCGGCGGTTCGACCAAGGGCACGAACCTGTTCGCCGCGCGCGCCAAGCCCGATGGGCTGACGATCCTGGGCACCTCGGGTTCGACGCAATTCCCCTATCTGCTGGGCGATCCGCGGGTGCGTTACGAATACAAGGACTGGAAGATCGCGATGGCCGGTCCGACCGGGGGCGTGGTCTATACCACCCCGGCGCTGGGCCTGAAGAGCCCCGCCGATATCGCGATGCTCAAGGACAAGGAGCTGGTCTATGCCAGCCAGGGCGCGACCTCGCTCGATCTTGTGCCGCTGCTGGGCTTCCGTCTGATGGGCTTCAACGTGCAGCATGTCTTCGGCTTCAAGGGCCGGGGCGATGGCCGTCTGGCCTTCGAGCGCGGCGAGGTGAACATCGACTATCAGACCTCGTCGGCCTATCTGAAAAGCGTCCAGCCGCTGGTCGATGCCGGTCAGGCCGTGCCGCTCTTCAGCTGGGGCGTGCTGAACGAGGCGGGCGAGGTCGTGCGTGATCCGACCTTCCCCGATCTGCCCTCCTTCGCCGAGGCCTATGAAACGCTGACGGGTGCGGCGCCCTCGGGTCCCGAATATGACGCCTATTTCGCTTTCTTCACCGCCGGCTTCCCGGCGCAGAAGATGGTGTTCCTGCCCAAGGATACGCCCGATGAGATCGTGGCGACCTATCAGAAAGCCTTCGAGGACATGAAGGCCGACCCCGACTATCAGGCCAGCGCCGAGGCTGTTCTGGGCACCTATGAGCAGGTGACCGGCCCGCTCGCGCAGGCGCTGTTCGAAAAGGGCACCACGATCGCGCCGGAGCTGCGCAGCCAAGTGGTTGAGATGCTGGCCGCCAACTATGGCGTGAAGCTGGGCGAATAATACCGCCCTGATCACCCGGCGGGTGTGCTCCAGGGCGCGCCCGCCTCTTTCTTCCAAAACACCATGACCTGTCGCCAAAGTGCGACCAACACGGGAGGTTCCTACCGTGGTCGATACCCTGTTGTCCGCCTTGGCGGCCCTGCTGACCCTGCAACATCTGTTCTATATGCTTCTGGGGGTCTCGGTCGGGCTGGTGATCGGCGTCATTCCGGGCCTTGGCGGGATCGCCGGGCTCTCGCTGCTGATGCCCTTCCTCTATGGCATGGATGAGGTTTCGGCCCTTGCCATGCTGATCGGCCTTGTGGCGGTGATCCCCACCTCGGATACGTTCTCCTCGGTGCTGATGGGGATCCCCGGCTCCTCTGCCAGTCAGGCGACCGTGCTGGATGGTTTCCCGCTGGCGCGGCGCGGACAGGCGGCGCGGGCGCTGTCGGCGGCGTTCATTTCCTCGATGGCGGGGGGGATTTTCGGCGCGGTGGTGCTGACGGGCTTCGTGGTCGTCGCGCGCCCGATCATCTTGTCCTTCGCTTCGGCGGAACTGTTCATGCTGGCGCTCTTTGGCCTGTCGATGGTGGCGGTGCTGGCGGGGCGCAGCTTGGCCAAGGGGCTGGCTGCCTGCTGTATCGGGCTGATCATCGGCTCGATCGGTGGCGCGCCCGCGACGGGCGAGTTCCGCATGATCTTCGGGTCCGAATACCTGTATGACGGGATCCCGCTGGTCATCGTCGGCCTTGGCTTCTTCGCGATCCCCGAGATTGCCGATCTGCTGCGCAAGAACGCGGCGATCGCGCAGGGCAATGCGCTGGGCTCGGGCTGGTTTCAGGGGCTGCGCGACTGGACGAAGAACGTCTGGCTCTCGGCGCGCTGCGCGGGGATCGGCTGCATCATCGGCGCGATTCCGGGGCTTGGCGGCTCGGTCGTGGACTGGATCGCCTATGGCCATGCGGTGCAGACCGTCAAGAAGGACCCGCAATTCGGCAAGGGCGACATCCGCGGCGTGATCGCCCCTGAAAGCGCCAATAACGCGATGCAGGGCGGCGCGCTTCTGCCCACGATGCTCTTCGGCATCCCCGGCTCGGGGGCGATGGCGGTGTTTCTGGGCGGCATGGTGCTCTTGGGCATCCAGCCGGGGCCCTCGATGGTGGGCGCGGATCTCGACATCACCTATTCGGTGATCTGGTCGCTGGCGCTGGCCAATGTGATGGGCGCGGGGATCTGCCTGATGCTGGCGATCCCGATCTCGAAGCTGACGCAGATCCCGTTCCAGCGCCTTGCGCCCTTCATGATCGTGCTGATCTGCTTTGCCGCGTTTCAGGCGACGCGCTCGCTGGCCGATCTGGTGGCGCTGCTCGCGCTCGGTGTGCTGGGCGTGCTGATGAAGCGCTTCGGCTGGCCGCGTCCGGCACTGCTGATCGGCTATGTTCTGGCCCCGCAGGCCGAGACCTATTTCTATCAGGCGCTGCAGTTCAACGGCTGGTCGTTCCTCGGCCGTCCGGGGGTGATCATCATCGGGCTGATGACGCTGGCCTCGGTGATCTTCGGGCTGCGCAACCGGGTGGATGAGCACGGCCATGTCGTGCCCAACGAAGACGATGCGCCCGATGTGCCCACGCTCAAGGCGCACCTGCCGCAGATCGGCTTTGCGGTGGCGATGGCCGGGCTGCTGGCGCTGGCGCTGACCGACTCGCTTCAGCACGACTTCCTCGGTCAGGTGTTCCCGCTGTCGGTGTCGATCATCGGGCTGGTGATGCTGGCGATCCTGATCCCGCAGCTGGCGCGCGGCAAGACCGGGCACCACGCGCATTTCGATGCGGAACTGACCGGCGATCACGTCGGCCAAGAGGGGATCGGCAACCTCTGGGGCGGGCTTGCCTGGATCGCGGGTCTGGTCGGTCTGACCGCGCTGGTGGGCTTCTATGCGGCGCTGCTGATCTTCTTCCCGGTGTTCCTGACGATCCGCGCCAAGGCCCGGCCGCTGTCGGTCCTGCTGATGACCGCGGGCTGTGCGGGCTTCATCCTCACGCTGGCGCGCGCGCTCTCGCTCAACTTCCCCTCCGGGCTGTTGCAAGACCTTGTCGATCTGCCCTGGCCCTTCCGGTGACCCAATCGGCCTGCGCCCCTCGCGCGGGCCGTTTCCATCCGATCTGCAGGAGAGTCCCATGTCGCAAACCGCGATCCCCTTTCACTTTTTTCGCGGCGGCACCTCGCGCGGCCCCTATTTCCGGACCGAGGACCTGCCCGAGGACCGCGAGACGCTGGCGCGGGTGCTGGTCGCCGCCGTGGGCTCGGGGCACCGGCTGAACATCGACGGTCTGGGCGGCGGGGCGGCGGTCACGACCAAGGTGGCGATGCTCTCGCGCTCGGACACCAACGATTGCGACATCGACTATTTCTTCGCGCAGGTCAGCGTCGAGGACGGTCTGGTCGATTTCAAACCGACCTGCGGCAATATCCTCTCGGGCGTCGGCCCCGCCGCGCTGGAGATGGGCCTGATCGTGCCGCAAGGTGACGTCACGCGCATCCGTATCCGCTCGGTCAACACCGGCGCCAAGGTCGAGGCCGTGGTCCGCACCCCCGGCGGGCGCGTCGAGTATGCCGGCGAGGCGGCCATCGACGGCGTGCCGGGCACCGCGGCGCCGATCTATCTGAATTTCATGGATGTTGTCGGCTCCGCCACCGGCGCGCTTCTGCCCACCGGCGCCCTGCGCGATGTGATCGACGGGGTCGAGGTGACCTGCATGGATGTGGCGATGCCCATCGCCATCGCGCGCGCCAGTGACTTTGGCCTCAGCGGCCATGAGACGGTCGAGGAGCTCGACGCGAACCGTGATTTCTACGCCCGGATGGAACCCATTCGGCGCGAGGCCGGGCGGCGGATGGGGCTTGGCGATGTGTCGAAATCGGTCACGCCGAAATTCGCGCTGCTCGCCCCGCCGCGCGCGGGCGGCACGATCACGGCGCGCTATTTCATGCCGTGGAATTGCCATCCGACGATGGCGGTGACCGGGGCGCAATGTCTGGCCTCTTGCGTGCTGACGCCGGGCACCGTGGCCGAGGGGCTCTTCACCCCGCCCGAGGGCACGCCCGCGCTGGTGCTGATCGAGCATCCGGGCGGCGCGATCGACGTGACCGTCGATTACGAGACCGGCCCCGCGGGCTTCACGCTGAAATCGGCGGGGCTGTTGCGCACCGCACGGCTTCTGGCGCGCGGCGAGGTGATGGTGCCAGAGGCGGTCTGGGCGGGCAAATGAGGGTTCATATCCTCGACGATTGGTCCGATACGCTGCGCCATCTGCCCTGTTTTGCGCGGCTGGCCGGGCATCAGGTCACGGTCTGGACCGACCCCGCCGAAGGGCCCGCGCTGGCCCACCGCCTGCGCGAGGCCGAAGCGATCTGCCTGTTTCGCGAACGCACCCGGATCACCGCCGATCTGCTGGCCGAGCTGTTCAACCTGCGGCTGATCTCGGGGCGCGGGGCCTGGCCGCATGTCGATCTGGCGGCCTGCGCGGCCTTTGGCGTGGCCTTCGCCAGCCGCAAATCCGACGAGGCGCCCAATCACGCCGCGGCCGAGCTGACCTGGGCGCTGATCCTGGCCGCGCTGCGCGACCTGCCGGGGCAGATGGCGGCGGCCAAGGCGGGGCGCTGGCAACAGGGCGTGGGCCGCAGCCTGCGCGGGCGCACCATCGGCATCTATGGCCATGGCCGGATCGGGCAGCTGGTCGCGGGCTATGCCCGGGCCTTTGGCGTGCGGGTGATCTGGTGGGGATCGGAGGCGGGGCGCGCACGCGCGCAGGCCGCGGGCGGCGAGGTGCCCGCAACCCGCGCCGAATTCTTCGCCCGGTCCGAGATCCTGACCCTGCATCTGCGCCTGACGCCCGAGACGGCGGGCCTGATCACCGCCGCGGATCTGGCGCAACTGCCCCCCGGTGCGGTTCTGGTCAACACGGCGCGCGCGGGGCTGATCGCGCCCGGCGCGCTCTTGGCCGCGCTGAACGCGGGGCGGCCTGCGGTGGCGGCGCTTGACGTCTTTGACACCGAACCGCTGACCGACCCCGCCGATCCGCTATTGGCGCATCCGCGGGTGATCGCGACGCCCCATATCGGCTTCGTCACCGAAGACGAGTTCGACCTGCAATTCGCCGAGGTCTTCGATCAGGTGAACGCCTTTGCCGCAGGGCGCCCGATCAACCTTGTCACCCCTTCGCCCGCCTGATCCCCATCAGCCGCGCCGCCACCGGCGCGCCCAGGATCACCACCACGATCCGCGTCAGATGATGCAGGATCACAAAGCCCAGATCGGCCCCGGCGACCAGCGCCAGCACCGTCATTTCGGCCTGCCCGCCGGGGGCGAAGGCCAGAAATCCCTCGACCGGGTGGGCCAGACCGCTCAGCGTGACGATCTCGGTGAAGATCGCGGCCAGCACCGCCAACAGCACGACGAAGGCGAGCCCCGACAGTATGAAGCTGCGCAACTCGCGCAGGGTGACGCCCACATATTGCACGCCGATCCCCAGCCCGATGAAGAGCTGCGCCGCCCAGATCGCCTCGGCCGGCGGGCGATGGTGGATCAGCCCGGCCAGCGACAGCGCGGCGGTCACGATCATCGGCCCGAGGATCGAGGCGCCGAACAGACCGATCCGTTCCGCCCCCTTCCAGCCCACCAGCGCCGCCCCCGCCATCAGCGCGAGCTCGCCC
>JACXUS010000496.1 GCA_014763785.1 Sphingomonadales bacterium
ATCTGGGCGTCGGCGGCGGGCTCCTGCTCGGCGCGAAAGGCGGAGATCAGCGCCGAAACGGATCGCGCGGTGCTGTCCTCGGCGGGCTCGGGCTCAGCGGCGGGGGCGGCCGATGGTTCGGGGGTCTCAACGGTCTGAGGCGCCGCGACCGGGCCCGTCATCCCGGGCGGCTCCGCGACCGGCGCGGCGATGTCTTCGGCGGCAGGTTCGGGCGCAGGTTCGTGTGCGGGTTCGGGCGCAGGTTCGGCGGGGGAGTGTTCCAAGCCCTCGGCAATATCCCAGCCATCGGGTTCGGGCGTTGCGGCGGCGGGGGCTTCGGCCTCGGCCATCGCGGCCTTGCCCGGCTGGAACCACATCTGACCGCAGTTCGAGCATTGGACATCGCGCCCCATTTCGGGGATCACACTTTCATCGACCTCGTATTGCGCTGCGCAATTCGGGCAGACCAGCCGCATGTTCCGTCCTAACCTCGCACCCCGAATATCGCCATTCTGGCAATTCACCCGCGCTTGTTGTAGCAAGCGCCTGATAAAGTTCCAAGGGTTTGCGTCAACATTGGGCCGACGGTCCGGTGAATTGTCGCAAAATGAAGGGGTTGCGCAGTGATCGAGCTGCAAAATGTAGCAATGAGCTATGGCGGCGGTGACCTGCTTTCGGAGATGTCTCTGAAGCTCGTGCCGGGGTCTTTCCACTTCCTGACGGGCCCCTCGGGGGCGGGCAAGACCACCTTTCTCAAGCTGTGCTATGCCGATTTGCTGCCCTCTTCGGGGGTGCTGGCGCTCTTTGGGCAGGATGCGCGCGCGATGACCCGCGACCAGATTGCCGGGGTGCGCCAGAAGATCGGCGTGGTGCATCAGGATTGCCAGTTCCTCGATCATCTGAGCGTGGCTGAGAACGTCGCGCTGCCGCTGAGCGTGGCGGGGCGTGCGGTCGATCAGGCGGAATTGTCCGAGCTGTTGGCCTGGGTCGGGTTGCGCGCGCAATCGGGGGCGCTGCCGCCGCAGCTGTCGGGCGGCGAGCGGCAACGCGCGGCGCTGGCGCGGGCGGTGATGATGTCGCCCGAGGTGATCCTTGCCGATGAGCCGACCGGCAACCTTGACTGGGAGATGTCGCAGCGGCTGCTGAACCTGCTGATCGAGCTCAACCGGATGGGCAAGACGGTGGTGATCGCGACCCATGACCTGAACCTGATCCGTGCGGCCAAGCCGCAGATCGCGGCGCGGGTGCTGCGGATCGCCAACCGGCGGCTGCAACTGGCGGGGGCGGATCTGTGATGCGGCGGGTTCTGGCGTTTGTGGCGGGCTC
>JACXUS010000497.1 GCA_014763785.1 Sphingomonadales bacterium
GCTACACCGCGCTCGGCATACCCGTCACGGAAGCTGTGGGATAAGTCCGTCCGGGGAAAGGGGAGCCTCGGCGTTCAGCCGATTTGTGCAACAGAGCCGGTCGCACCCCCAAAACAAAACCCCGGCCGGGGGCCGGGGCCTTACTCGTCACGACTGGGCGGCCGCTTACATCTCGGCCTGCGCCTCGGCGGCCTCGCTGGTCACCGCTTGACCTGCGCTTTGCATGTCGCGGCCGGCGCCCTTGACGGTTTCGCAGGCGCTCAGGCCCAGAATTGCGGTGATTGCCAGCAGGGGGAACAGGGTCTTGCGCATCGTCATCTCCTTTTGACTGCACTCGCCCCCCAACGCCGCCTGCCCGGGTTCGGTTCCCGGGCGGCCATCGGGGCGCGGGGCTTTGTTGACGGGCCGCGCCGAAACGGGCAGTCAGGGCGGGACAACAGGGGGCCGCATGACACGCGCCATCAGCATCGACGGGGTGACCCTTGCGCGCGAGGGGCAGGGGGTTTTTCGGGGCCTCGACCTGCGCCTGAGCGAACGGCGCGTCGCCATCGTCGGGCGCAATGGCTCGGGCAAATCCTCGCTGATCCGGCTGATCGCGGGGCTGATCGCGCCGCAGGCGGGGCGGGTTACGGTGAATGGCGTCGATGTCTGGCGCGACCGTGACGGCGCCTTGGCGACCGTCGGCATCCTGTTCCAGAACCCCGACCACCAGATCATCTTCCCCACCGTGATCGAGGAGCTGGCCTTCGGGCTGGAACAACAAGGCCTGCCCCGCGCCGAGGCCCGCACCCGCGCCCGCGCGCAGCTGGCACGCTTCGGCCATGCCGATTGGGAGGAGCGGCTGTGCCACATGCTCAGTCAGGGGCAACGCCAGCTGGTCTGCCTGATGGCGGTGCTGGCGATGGGCCCCGACTGGGTGCTGTTCGACGAGCCCTTCAACAGCCTCGATATTCCTGCCGCCCTGCGGATCGAGGCGCGCATCGCCGAGCTGTCGCAGAATGTCGTGCTGGTCACCCATGATCCCGCCCGGGTCACCGGCTTCGACCGGGTGATCTGGCTCGAGGGCGGGCAGATCGCGGGCGACGGGCCGCCCGGCACGGTGCTGCCCGCCTATCTTGCCGCGATGGAGCGGGCCGCGCGCGAGGCGTCATGCTGAGCCTTGCGCTGCCCGGGACGAGCTGGGCGCACCGGCTGCCGGCGGGGGTGAAGCTCGGCGCGCTGGCGCTGGTGATGGTCGGCGCGCTGCGGCTGACGAGCGTTCCGGCCGTGGCCTTGGCGCTTGGGGCGATGGCGGGGCTTTATGC
>JACXUS010000025.1 GCA_014763785.1 Sphingomonadales bacterium
GACCGGGGTCGCGGCTTCGGTGGCCGTGGCAAGATCGCTTGGCGGGGCACTGCCCACCGCGGCGGCCAGCGCCAGCGCGATCGCTTCGGCATCGTGATCGACCACGCCCGGGCGCGCCACGGGGCTGGGCGAGGTGACCGGGGCCGCAGCCACGCGGATCGTCTTGGCGCCGGGCGGCGGCACGGGCACGGTTTCGGGGCTGCGGGCCTCGGCGGCGGCCACCAGATCGGGCGCCACGGGTTTCGTGACCTTCGCGCCGCCGGGCGCGCGGCCAAAGCCCATATCGAGCAGTTCGGCCACCTTGGCATTGCGCTGCGCGGTCGAGGTGCCGCCAAAAACGGTGGCGATGATCCGCTTGTTGCCGCGCTGCGCCGAGGCGACAAGGTTGAAGCCTGCCGCGACCGTATAGCCGGTCTTGATCCCGTCGGCGCCCTCATAGGCGTCAAGGAAGCGGCGGTTGGTGTTGGCCACCTGCGCCATGCCCGCATCGGCGGTGCGGCGCGAGAACAGGTTGTAATACTGCGGGAAGTCGTAAAGCACATGCCGCCCCAGCACGGTCATGTCGCGGGCGGTCGAGAGGTGCCCTTCCCGGGTCAGGCCGTTGGCGTTCTTGAAGGTGGTGCTGTTCATCCCCAGCGCCTTGGCGGTGCGGTTCATCCGTGCGGCAAAGCGCGCCTCATCGCCGCCGATGTAATCGCCAAGCGCCGTGGCCGCGTCATTCGCCGATTTGATCGCGGCGGCGCGGATCAGATAGCGCACGGCGATCTTCTGACCTGCGCGCAGCCCCAGGCGCGAGGGCGGCTGGCTCGCGGCATTGGCGCTGACGGTGACCATGGAATCGAGGCTGATCTCGCCGCGTTCGATCGCGTCGAAGGTGATATAGAGCGTCATCATCTTGGTCAGCGAGGCCGGATGCAGCCGCGTCTCGGCGTTCTTGGAATAGAGCACCTCGCCGGTGCGCGCATCCATCACCATCGCGGCGAAAGGCGCGGCAAGCCCCGCGATCGGAGCCAGACTCAGTGCAAGTGCAAACAGCCCGTAGCGGACCCAGCGCGCGAGCGTGGTCACGGATTCAACCCTTCAACTGCCTCTCGATGCCCCGATTATGTGATGGAGCTTGCGGGCAGCCTAGCACGGGTCGCAACGGGTGAAAACCGCCTAATTTCAAACGCTTTGACTGCGACATTCATGCAGCACCGCTAGATGTCGTGGGCGGTTGGCGGGTGTCATCCAGATGCTGGGGGTGTTTCGGGGGGTGCCTCCGGCGGGAGTATTTTTGCCAAGAAAAAGCGGCGGGGTTTTGCTCGTCTGTGTGCCCCCGGTTTTCCTTGGTCCAAATACTCAAAAGAAATCAACGGTCAGGCCGGGCTCGCCCCGCCGATTTCGGCCACCAGATCCGGCAGCGCGCCCAGATCGGCAAGGGCGGCAAAGCGCGGGTGGTCCTGCGGCGCCTCGGCCGCCTCCAGCGCCCATGTCAGGTCATGGGGCACATGCACGCCCCAGCCGCCCGCCTCGATCATCGGGATCACATCGGATTTCAGCGAATTGCCGACCATCAGCCCCTGATCGGCGCCGGTGCCGTGGCGCTGGAACACCGTGCGATAGACGCCCGCGCGCTTGTCCGAGACGATCTCGACCGCGTCGAACAGGTCCCCAAGCCCCGATTGCGCCAGCTTGCGTTCCTGATCGAGCAGGTCGCCCTTGGTCACCAGCACCAGCCGATATCGCCCCGCCAGCGCCTCGACCGCGGCGCGCGCATGGGGCAGAAGCTCGATCGGATGGGCGAGCATCTCGCGCCCGGCGGTCATGATCTCGGCGATCACGCTGGCGGGCACGCGCCCTCCGCTCACCTCGATCGCGGTTTCGATCATCGACAGCGTGAAGCCCTTCACCCCGAAGCCATAGTGCCCGATGTTGCGCCGCTCGGCCGCCAGCAGACGTTCGCTCAGGTGATCGGGTTCGGCATGGGCGGCCAGCAATTCGGTGAAGCGGCTCTGGGTCAGTTGAAAGAACCGCTCATTGTGCCAGAGCGTGTCATCGGCATCGAAGCCGATCGTGGTCAGATGCGCCATCGGGTCCCTCCGTCGCGGGTGAGAGTGCCGCGCGCCCGGGCCAAGGGCAATTCCCTTTCGCGATGGGCTTTTCATGTGGCACAATCCGCTTATATTCCCCGGACCACCCGAATCCGGGCGGCCCGGCCGCTTGGCCGCAGCCAGACCGGACCCGCGAACCGAAACCGCTGAAGAGAGTGCCCGTGACGACGCCGTTCCAGATGATGGCTGACCGGAAGGATGATTCCGAGAGCGATCTCGGGGTCGCGCTCAAGACGCGCCCGAAGAGCCAGCGCCCGCCGATGTACAAGGTGCTGTTGCTGAACGATGATTACACGCCGATGGAATTCGTGGTGCATATCCTCGAGCGGTTCTTCGGGCTCAATCATGCGCAGGCCTTCGAGATCATGCTGACGGTGCACAAGAAGGGTCTGGCCGTGGTCGGTGTCTTCAGCTTCGAGGTGGCCGAGACCAAGGTGACGCAGGTGATGGATTTCGCCCGCCGTCATCAGCACCCGCTGCAATGCACCATGGAAAAGGAATGACGCGGGGCAACTCGCGCGCACAGCCATGAGCCATCCCCGCCTTTCGCTTGCGCTCGACGCGCCCGATGCCCTGCCCGATGCGGGCGTGATTGCCCTGTGGAACCCCAGCGCCGCGACCGATCTGGGCGATCTGCCGCGCGGGCGTGTGCAGGCGGTGCAGGGCTTCTTTCCCGATCATGCGGCGCTTGCCGCGCGCGGCATCGACACGCGGGCCGAGCCCGAGGGGCCCTATGCGGCCTCGGTGGTTTTCGTGCCCCGCGCCAAGGCCGAGGCGCGCGCGATTCTGGCCGAGGCGGCGGCGCGCACCCTGCCGGGCGGGCGGATCTGGGTCGATGGTGCCAAGATCGACGGGATCGATTCGCTCCTGCGCGAGCTGCGCGGCCGCGCCGAGGTGTCCGAGCCGATCGCCAAGGCGCATGGCAAGATCTTCTCCTTCCGCGCCGATGCGGGTCTCTTGGGCGACTGGATCGCCGAGGATATCGCCCCGGCGCCCGGTTTCGTGACGCGGCCGGGCGTGTTCTCGGCCGATGGCGTTGACCGTGGCTCGGCCCTGCTGGCGGCGGCGCTGCCCGCGCGTCTGCCCGCGCGGATGGCCGATCTGGGGGCGGGCTGGGGCTGGCTCTCGGCGCAGGTTCTGGCGCGCGAAGGGGTGGAAAGCCTCGATCTGATCGAGGCCGATCATGCGGCGCTGGCCTGTGCGCGGCGCAATGTGACGGACCCGCGCGCGGCCTTCCACTGGGCCGATGCGACTGGCTTCACGCCTGCGCAGCGCTATGGCGGGATCGTGATGAACCCGCCCTTTCATGCGGGGCTGCGCGAGGGCGACCCGAACCTTGGGCTGGCGTTTATCCGCGCGGCGGCGGGGATGCTCTCGCTCTCGGGGACGCTGTGGATGGTGGCGAACCGCCATCTGCCCTATGCTGAGGCGCTGAAGACGCTTTTTCACGAGGTCGAGGAGATCGGCGGCGATGGTGCCTTCCGGCTGAGCCGGGCGCACAAGCCCGTGGTCGGCGCCTCGAAGGCCGCGCCCGCGCCCGCTGCCGCCAGACCCATCCGCCGCCGCATCCCGCGGCGCTGACCCGTCCCCTTCCCCCGGAGGCCTCCCATGACCCTCGCAATCACCGGCAAGACCGCCATCGTCACCGGAGCGGCCCATGGCATCGGCCTGGCCATCACCCGCCATTTCCTCGATCGCGGGGTGCATGTGATGTGCGCCGACCTCGATGAGGAGAAGCTCGAGGCGGAATTCGGCGAAAGTGCGCGCATGGACGGCCCCGCGCGCTATTTCGCGGGCGATCTGTGCCAGAAGCTGACGGTGAACAACCTGCTGTCGGCGACGGTCGATGCCTTCGAGCGCATCGACATTCTGGTCAATGCCGCGCGCACCTTCCAGACCAGCGATGCGCTGGATGCGTCGGGCGAGGCGCTCGATCAGATGCTGACGCAGAACATGCGCGGTGCGCTGCGGATGTCGCAGATGACCGCCAAGCGGATGATCGCGCTGGCCGAGAAAGAGGGGCGCACGAGCGGTGAGGTGGGCTGCATCGTCAATGTCTCGTCGCTGGCAGCAAGCCGCACCCGCCCCGAGACGCTGGCCTATTCGGTGGCCTGCGCTGCGCAGGATCAGGCGACGCGCAGCCTTGCGGTGGCGCTCGCGCCGCACCGGATCCGGGTCAATGCGGTGTCCTTTGCCTCGGTGATGAGCGCATCCCTGCAGAGCGCACTGAAGGACAATCCCGACTGGCGCGAGGAGATCGTCGCGGGCACGCCCTTGGGCCGGATCGCACCGGCGAGTGATATCGTCGAGACGGTGCAATATCTGGCCTCGTCGGGCGCGGCTTTCGTGACCGGGCAGACGATTCAGGTGGATGGCGGGCGTTCGCTGATCGACCCGGTGCGTGTGCCCGCCTTCTGAAACGGGACCCTCCGCCGCGGGGCGCGATACCTTGGATTTGGGGGTTGCGCGCCGGGCGCGGGCAGGCAAGCCTGCCCGCGCCCGGCGCGCCTTGGGGCGCGGGGGCGCCGGCCTTCGGCCGGCGCCCCCGCGCAACCCCCCGGATCATTCCGGATAGGCCACCTTGCAGGCGGCGATATTGGCCTCGGCCTGCGGCGTCAGATCGCGGATCTTGGCCACCAGCCCGTCGCGTTTGTTCGTCTCGCTCACCGGGTCGATCGGCACCCGGCGGGTATGGGTCACGGTCTCGGGCTCGAAGCACATCTTCGGGCGCACCTTGATCGGCTGGCCATTGGCATCGACCGGCGGCGGCGGCTGATAGCGGCAGGTGACCCAGCGGTGCTCGATCGTCTCGTATTCCTCCCAGGCATAGCCGCGCGCGAGGTTGCCGTTCACCTCATCAAGCAGGCTCTGCAGGGTGCGAATCTCGCGGGTCGAGCGGCTTACGCATTGCTCTTGCGGCGTGCCGCAGGCCGCCAGAACCGCCAGCCCCACAAGGCCGCCCACCAGACGGACTGCCGAAACCACCCTCATTCTTCCCTCCCAGCGTGACAAAAGGCGCGGCCATCCTGCGCCGGGACGCGCGAAAAGGCAATTCACCCGCGGGCGCGCGCCTGTTATCACCCCATCAGCGATCAGGAGGACCGATGACCGAAGATTTCACCGCCCGCAAAGAGGCCGCGAGCCGCTGGTTTTCCGAGCTGCGCGACCGGATCGTCGCGGCGTTCGAGGCGCTCGAGGACGGGTTTGAGGATGCCTCTGGCCGCGCGCCGGGCCGCTTCGAGGTCACGCCCACGCAGCGCACCGGCCCCGCGGGCGAGGACCATGGCGGCGGCCTGATGAGCGTGATGCGCGGCGGCCGCGTCTTCGAGAAGGTCGGCGTGAATATCTCGACCGTCTGGGGCGAATTGGCGCCGCTCGCGCAAAAGGCGATGGCGGCGCGCGGCGCGCCGGGGATGGAGGCCGATCCGCGCTTCTGGGCCTCGGGCATCAGCCTCGTGGCCCATATGCAAAACCCGCATACGCCCGCTGTGCATATGAACACGCGGATGTTCTGGACGCCGGGCGCGTGGTGGTTCGGTGGTGGCGCCGATCTCAACCCCTGCCTCGAATACCCCGAGGATACCGCGCATTTCCACGCCCAGATGCAGGCCGCCTGCGATGCCCATGATCCCGCCTATTACCCCCGCTTCAAGGCCTGGGCGGATGAGTATTTCTTCGTGCCGCACCGGGGCCGGGCGCGCGGCGTGGGCGGCATCTTCTATGACGATCTGAATTCGGGCGGGGCGGATCATGACAGCTGGGAGGCCGATTTCGCCTTCACCAAAGCGGTCGGCGCGGCCTTCCTGCCCGCCTTCGTGCCCGTGACCACGCGCCGCCTTGGCACCCCCGCGACCGAGGCCGACCGCGAGGCGCAGCTCATTCACCGCGGGCTCTATGCCGAATATAACCTCGTCTATGACCGGGGCACGAAATTCGGTCTTGAGACCGGGCACAATGCCGATGCGGTGCTGATGAGCCTGCCACCGCTGGCGAAATGGGTCTGATGCCTGCGCGCGATCAACGAAATAAAGGCTTCCCTTCACGCGCGATTGCCGTTAGAAGGCGCGCTTTCGGCGATCCGCCTCCTTCGATGAAAGCCCCCACATGACCGATTTCCCGCAGCTCCCCGCGGTTCTTGCCAAGGCACTGATTGCCAAAGGCTATGCCGCCCTGACCCCGGTGCAGGAGGCGGTGAGCGCACCCGAGCTTGCGGGGCGCGACCTGCTGGTCTCGGCGCAGACCGGCTCGGGCAAGACGGTGGCCTTCGGTCTGGCGATCGCGGGCGAGCTGCTTGAGGGCGACGCGGTGTCCTCCTTCCTTGGCGTGCCGCGGGCGCTGATCATTGCCCCCACGCGCGAGCTGGCCCAACAGGTCAGCCGCGAGCTGGAATGGCTCTATGGCCCGGCGGGCGCGGTCATCGCGGGCGCCGTCGGCGGCATGGATGCGCGCGCCGAACGCCGCGCGCTGGAACGCGGCTGCCATATCGTCGTGGGCACGCCCGGGCGGATCTGCGACCACATCCGCCGCGGGGCGCTGGACCTTGACGCGCTCTCGGCGGTGGTGCTCGACGAGGCCGATGAGATGCTCGATCTCGGTTTCCGCGAAGACCTCGAATTCATCCTGCAGGCCGCGCCCGAAAGCCGCCGCACGCTGATGTTCTCGGCCACCGTCTCGCCTGAGATCGCGCGCCTTGCGAAAACCTATCAGCGCGACGCCGAGCGCGTCTCGACCATCACCTCGCGCGAACAGCATGCCGATATCGACTATCGCGCGCTGCTGGTCGACCGGGCCGACCGCGAAAACGCCATCGTCAACGTGCTGCGCTTCCACGAGGCCGAGCGGGCGATCGTCTTCTGCTCGACCCGGGCCGCGGTCACCCATCTGACCGGCAAACTGCTGAACCGCGGCTTTTCCGTCGTGGCGCTGTCCGGGGAACTCACGCAGGACGAACGCTCGCGCGCGCTGCAGATGATGCGCGACGGGCGGGCGCGGGTCTGTATCGCGACCGATGTCGCCGCGCGCGGGATCGACCTGCCGGGGCTGGAGCTGGTCGTGCACGCCGATCTGCCGCAGAACCGCGAGGGCATGCTGCACCGCTCGGGCCGGACGGGGCGCGCGGGCTCCAAGGGCATCTCGGCGCTGATCGTGCCGCTCAATATCCGCTCCAAGGCCGAACGCCTGCTGCGCGAGGCGCAGATCACCGCCACCTGGGAGGCCGCACCGACCCCTGAGGCGATCCTTGCCCGCGATGCCGAGCGGATGCTGGCCGAGCCCGGCCTGACCACGCCCGCCACCGCCGATGAGCTCGACGGGATCGAGCGCCTGCTGGCCACCTTCGAGCCCAAGCAGCTGGCCGCCGCCGTGCTGCGCAACTTCCGCGCCGCGCGCACCGCGCCCGAGGATCTGGTCCCGGTCACCGCCGATGGCATCAAGCCGCGCGAGCGGGCCGAATTTGGCGCCGCGCGCTGGTTCCGCCTGACCATGGGCCACGATCAATTCGTTGATCCGAAATGGCTTTTGCCGATGCTCTGCCGTGCGGGCGATCTGACGCGCCGTGATATCGGCATGATCCGCGTCTTCGAGGATCACACCTTCGTTCAGCTCCATGCCGAGGTCGGCGACCGCTTCGAAGGGGCGCTCAAACCCTCGATGATGATGGAGGGCAAATGCAAGGTCGAGCCGCTCGCCGAGGCCCCCGAGGGGATGGATCGCCCCGCGCCGAAGCCCGCGCGCTGGACCAAGGGCGGCGATGACCGCGGCCCGAAGAAGCCGCACCGCAAGGGCCCGCGGGCCGAGGGTGAGGGCTATGCCCCGCGCGCGCCGCGCAGCTATGACCGCGCCGAGGGCGAGGCACCGAAACCCGCGCGCAAATATGACCGCGCCGAGGGCGAGGCCCCCGCGAAACCCTATCGCAAATACGAGGGCGACGCCCCGGCGCCGAAGGGCCGCAAGGCCGCCCCCTGGGCCCGCGAGGGCGGCCATGGCGCCGCCGCCGCAGACGGCAAGCCCAAGGCGAAATTCGGGGCCAGGCCCGCGGGCAAATTTGCTGGCAAGCCGGGCGGCAAACCCGCCGGTAAACCCACGGGCAAGCCGGGCCCGAAGAAACGCCCGAGCTGATCGCGCCCCGGGGGGACCCCGCCCGGAGCTGCCGTTTCTTCTTGGTCCAAATACTCAAAAAAAGGCCGGGGTCATCGCCCCGACCTTCTTACTTGCTTGCTTTGGGCTTTTTCTTGGCCCAAATACTCAAAAGCCATCAGCCCTTGCGGATCGTCTCGATCATCAGGGCGACATTCTCGGGGTCGGCGTCGGGCGTGATCCCATGCCCGAGGTTGAAGATATGCGGCCCCTTCGAGAACGCCCGCACCACCTCGCGCGTGGCCTCGACCAGCGCCTCACCCCCACTCACCATATGCCGCGGATCGAGGTTGCCCTGAACGCAGCCATCGACCTGCACATTGGCGGCCGCCCAATCGGCGTTGACCGAATTGTCGATCGCCACGCAATCGGCGCCGGTCTTTTTCGCAAACCCCACATAGCCCGCGCCCGCCTCGCGGGGGAAGGCGATGATCGGCAGGCCCGGGTGGCGCGCTTTCAGCTCGGCGATGATCCGCGCGGCCGGGGCCACGGCGAAATCGTCGAAATCGGCGCCCTTCAGGCTTCCCGCCCAGCTGTCGAACAGCTTCACCACCTCGGCGCCCGCCTCGACCTGCGCCGAGAGATAGTCGATCGTCGCCTCGGTCAGTACCTCGATCAGCCCCGCGAAGGTCGCGCGATCGGCGGCCTTGAGCGCATGGGCCGGGCCCTGATCCTTGGTGCCGCGCCCGGCGATCATATAGGTGGCAACGGTCCAGGGCGCCCCGGCAAAGCCGATCAGGGTGGTTTCCGAGGGCAGCTCGCGCCGCAGGATGCGCACGGTTTCATAGATCGGGTTGAGCGTGTCGTGGATGGCATGGCGCGGCTTCAGCGCGGCCAGCTCGGCGGGCGTGGTGACCGTGGTCATCCGCGGCCCCTCGCCGGTCTCGAACCACAGATCGACGCCAAGCGCCTGCGGCAGCAAGAGAATATCGGCAAACAGGATCGCCGCATCGAAGCCATAGCGGCGGATCGGCTGCAAGGTGACCTCGGCCGCGAGCTCGGGGTTATAGCACAGCGACAGGAAATCCCCGGCCTGCGCACGGGTCGCGCGATATTCCGGCAGATAGCGCCCGGCCTGACGCATCATCCAGACCGGCGGCGTCGGCAGCACCTCGCCCGCCAGCGCACGCAGGATCGTCTTGTCGCGGTTCGGTTCGGTCATCGGCCCCTCCTTGGTCGCGACCTTACAGCCCGCCCTGCGGCGCGATGTCAAGCGCGCCGGTGCAGGCGCCGCTTGCGCAGACCCTTTGCCGCAGCTAGTGCTTTCCCCATGATGACCATGCCCTCCGTTACGGACCCGCTGAAGATCGGCACGCGCGGCAGCCCGCTGGCGCTGGCTCAGGCCCATGAGACGCGCGCGCGCCTGATGGCGGCGCATGGCCTGCCCGAAGCGGCCTTCGAGATCGTCGTGATCAAGACCTCGGGCGACAATGCGGCGCTGATCGCGGCCGACAAGCCCTTGAAGGAGCTGGGCGGCAAGGGGCTCTTCACCAAGGAAATCGAAGAGGCTCTGTTGGCGGGCCGCATCGACATCGCCGTTCATTCGATGAAGGACATGCCGGTCGAACAGCCCGAGGGGCTGGTGCTGGATTGCTATCTGCCGCGCGAGGATGTGCGGGATGCCTTCGTGCATCTGGGCGGCGGCTCGCTCGCCGATCTGACGCAGGGCGCGGTGGTGGGCTCCTCGAGCCTGCGGCGGCGCGCGCAGCTCGCCAACCGGCGCCCCGATCTGAAGCTCGTGGAGTTCCGCGGCAATGTGCAGACCCGGATGAAGAAGCTTTCCGAGGGTGTGGCCGATGCCACCTTCCTCGCGATGGCCGGGCTGAACCGGCTGGGTATGGCCGATTTGCCGCGCACCGCGATTGACCCCGAAGACATGCTGCCCGCCGTGGCGCAAGGCGCGATCGGCATCGAGCGGCGCAGCGCGGATGCGGCGGTGGCCGCGCTGCTGGGCGTCATTCACCACGGGCCCACCGGCCTGCGGCTGGCGGCCGAGCGCGCGTTTCTGGCCACGCTCGACGGCTCATGCGAGACGCCGATTGCGGGCCTTGCGGTGCTTGAGGGCGATCAGCTCTGGCTGCGCGGCGAGATCCTGCGCCCCGATGGCTCCGAGGCGATCTCGGGCGAGGTGCGCGGCCCCGCCACCGAGGGCGCGGCGCTGGGCGAGGGGCTGGCGCGCGAGCTTCTGGGCCGCGCGGGCCCGGGCTTCTTCGACTGGCGCTGAGCCGGGCGGCCGGGGCGGGGGCGTTTCTTGCCGCGGGTGCAAAACACCTTGCCCCTGACATTGGGGCAGGGTTATCAGGTGGGGCGATTAAACCGTAGGAGCCCGCGATGATCCATCCCGTAATTCTCTGTGGCGGCTCCGGGACCCGCCTTTGGCCACTGTCCCGAAAGGCATTTCCCAAGCAATTTGCGCCACTTGTCGGAGATCAGAGCCTGTTTCAGGCTTCGGCGCGCCGGCTTTCGGGTCCCGATTTCGCCTCCCCCGTTGTCGTCACCGGCAGCGATTTCCGCTTCATCGTCACCGAACAGCTGGCCGAGGCAGGCATCGCCCCCGGCCCGATCCTGATCGAGCCCGAGGCGCGCAACACCGCCCCCGCGATCCTCGCCGCGGCCCTCGTCGTGGCGCAGAGCGATCCGCAGGGCGTGCTGCTTGTCGCGCCGTCCGATCATGCGATGTCCGACCCCGAAGCGTTCCGCGCCAGCGTCCGCGCGGGGCTGCCTGCGGTCGCGGCCGGGCAGATCGTGACCTTCGGCATCACGCCGACCTCGCCCGAAACCGGCTATGGCTGGCTGGAGCTTGGCGGTGCGGTGGCGAATGGCGCGGCGCCGCTCTCGCGCTTCGTCGAGAAACCTGATCTGGCGAATGCCGAGGCGATGCTGAAGGCCGGAAATTTCCTGTGGAACTCGGGCATCTTCATGTTCTCGGCGGCGACCATCCTTGCCGCCTTCGAGGCCCATGCCCCCGCGATGCTTGCCCCGGTCAAGGCCGCGGTCGAGGCGGCCGAGGCCGATCTGCAATTCCTGCGGCTCGATCCGGTCGCCTGGGCCGGTGCGCCCTCGGATTCGATTGACTATGCGGTGATGGAAAAGGCGCGGAACCTCGCCGTGGTGCCCTATGGCGCGGGCTGGAACGATCTGGGCGGCTGGGATGCCGTCGCGCGCGAGATGGGCGCCGATGCCGCGGGCAATGCGACCTCGGGCGCGGTCACCGCGATCGACTGCCACGATTCGCTTTTGCGGTCGGAAAACGAGGGCGTCGAGTTGGTCGGCATCGGTCTGACGAACATGATCGCCGTGGCGATGAAGGATGCCGTGCTGATCGCCGACCGCTCGCGCGCGCAAGAGGTCAAGAAGGCGGTCGAGGCGCTCAAGGCCAAGGAGGCCCGTCAGGCCGAATTCTTCCTGCATGACCATCGCCCCTGGGGCCATTTCGAGAGCCTCGCGATGGGCGAGCGGTTTCAGGTCAAGCGCATCGTCGTGCATCCGGGCGCGGCGCTGAGCCTGCAAAGCCACATGCACCGCGCCGAGCACTGGATCGTCGTGTCGGGCACCGCGCGGGTGACGATCGACGATGAGATCAAGCTCGTGACGGAAAACCAGTCGGTCTATATTCCGCTCGGCGCCAAGCACCGGATGGAGAACCCCGGCAAGGTGCCGATGGTGCTGATCGAGGTGCAGACCGGCGCCTATCTGGGCGAGGATGATATCATCCGCTACGAGGATGTCTATGCCCGCGGTCAGGGCGCGAAGGGCTGATCTGATCCAAAGACGGAGGGGGCCATGGCACCGAAATTCGGCACGAGCGGGCTGCGCGGGCTGGTGGTCGAGCTGACCCCCGAGCTGGTCGGCGATTACATCCGCGCGTTTCTGGCGGCCTGTCCGGTGGGCACGGGGCTGTATCTCGCGCGCGATCTGCGGCCCTCGTCGCCCGCGATTGCGGCGGTGGTGGCCGAGGTCGCGCAGGCCGCAGGCGTCGATGTGATCGACTGTGCCGATGTGCCGACGCCGGCCTTGGCGCTCGCGTCGATGGGCGCGGGGGCGGCGGCGGTGATGGTCACCGGCAGCCACATTCCGGCCGATCGCAACGGGCTGAAATTCTATCTGCCGGGCGGCGAGGTGTCGAAGGTCGACGAGGCGGCGATTCTGGCGGCGCTGGGGGGCGCGGCGGCGCCTGTCGCCCGGCGCGGCGGTTATGCGCGCCATGAGACCTCGGGCCCCGATTGGGTCGCGCGCTATGTCGATGCCTTCGGGGCGCAGGCGCTGGCCGGGCTGAAGATCGGCGTCTGGTCGCATAGCGCGGTCAGCCGCGATCTGCTCTTGGCCGTGATCGCCGGGCTCGGCGCCGAGGTCGTCGAGCTGGGCCGGTCCGACGACTTCATCCCGGTCGATACCGAGGCCGTGCCCGACTGGGCGCGCGCGCAGATCGCCGCTTGGGTCGCCGAGCATGGGCTCGATGCGCTGGTTTCGACCGATGGCGATGGCGACCGGCCCTTGGTCGCCGATGCCGCGGGGCAGGTGGTGCCGGGCGATCTTCTGGGCCAGATCACCGCGGCTGTGGTCGGCGCCGAGAACGTGGCGACGCCGGTCAGTTCCAACACCGGGGTCGAGGCCGCGGGCCGCTTCGCGCGGGTCTTGCGCACGAAAATCGGCTCGCCCTTCGTCATCGCCGGGATGGCGGAAATGCCCGGCAAGACCGTGGGTTATGAGGCCAATGGCGGCTTCCTGCTGGGGTTCGAGGCCGATCTGCCCGCCGGGCCGCTCGCGCCCTTGGCCACCCGCGACAGCCTGTTGCCGATGATCGCGCCGCTCAGCCGGGCGCGCGCGGCGGGCGGGCTTGCGGCGCTGGTGGCGCAGGAACCCGCCCGCTTCACCGCCGCAGACCGGCTGGAAGAAATCCCGACCGAGGCCTCGCGCGCGCTGATCGCGGGGTTCGAGGCCGATCCCGCGGCGCTGCCGGGCTTCCTTGCCGCCTTGGGCGAGGCGCCTGAAGCGGTCGATCGCACCGACGGGCTGCGGGTCAGCTGTGCTTCGGGGCGGATCGTGCATTTCCGCCCCTCGGGCAATGCGCCCGAGCTGCGCCTTTATGTCGAGGCCGAGGCGCCCGAGGCCGCGCAGGCGATCCTGCGGCAGGGGCTGGCGGCGTTGCGCGCCCGGCTCGGCTGAGCGTCCCGACGGCTGCGCGCCATGCCGCGGCGGGGTGGGGAAACCCAGCCCCCGTAATGCTGCAGTGCCGAAAGCGACTTGCCTTGACCCCCTTAACCCTGCCAAATGGCGGCGCGCCCGCGGCCTGCCGCCACAAGAGCATTGACCGAACATGATCGAAAAAACCGACCTTCCCGATGTCCTTCTGATCACCCCCCGCCGCTTCGGGGATCACCGCGGCTTCTTCAGCGAAAGCTGGAACCGCAAGACGCTGGAGGGGCTGGGGGTGTTCCTGCCCGAATTCGTGCAGGACAACCATTCGATGTCGCGCGAGGTTGGCACCGTGCGCGGCCTGCATTTCCAGACCCCGCCGCATCCGCAGGGCAAGCTGGTGCGCTGCGGCCGCGGCCGGATCTTCGACGTGGCGGTGGATGCGCGGGCGGGCAGCCCGACCTATGGCCACTGGGTGGGCTATGAGCTGAGCTTCGAGAATGGCCGCCAGCTGTGGATCCCGGCGGGGTTCCTGCATGGCTTCATGACCCTCGAACCCGACAGCGAAATCGTCTATAAATGCACAGATCACTATGCGCCCGAATGTGACGGTGCGGTGAAATGGGATAGCTGCGGCATTGACTGGCCGATCTCGGGGCTGACCCCGATCATCTCGGAGAAGGACGAGAAGGCGCAGGCCTTCGCCGATTTCAAAACCCCCTTTGTCTATGAGGCGTGAGCGATGAAACTTCTGGTAACGGGCGGGGCGGGGTTCATCGGCTCGGCGGTGGTGCGGCTGGCGATTGCGCGCGGCCATTCGGTGGTGAACCTTGACGCGCTGACCTATGCGGCTTGTCTCGACAATGTGGCCGAGGCGGCGCAAAGCCCGAATTATGCCTTTGAACAGGCCGATATCCGCGACCGCGCGGCGCTCGATCGCATCTTCGCGGCGCACAGGCCCGATGCGGTGATGCATCTGGCGGCCGAAAGCCATGTGGATCGCTCGATCGACGGGCCGGGCGATTTCATCGAGACCAATATCACCGGCACCTATCAGATGCTGGAGGCCGCGCGGAAATACTGGACCGATGCGGGCAAGCCCGCGGGCTTCCGTTTTCACCATATCTCGACCGATGAGGTCTTCGGCTCGTTGCCCAATGACCCCTCGGTCAAGTTCACCGAAGACACGCCCTATGATCCGCGCTCGCCCTATTCGGCGTCGAAGGCCTCCTCGGATCATCTGGTGCGCGCCTGGCACGAGACCTATGGCCTGCCGGTGGTGCTGACGAATTGCTCGAACAATTACGGGCCGTTCCACTTCCCGGAAAAGCTGATCCCGGTGATCATCCTCAATGCGCTGGCGGGCAAACCGCTGCCGATCTATGGCGATGGCTCGAACATCCGCGATTGGCTCTTTGTCGAGGATCATGCCGATGCGCTGCTTCTGGTCGTCGAGAAGGGGGAACTGGGGCGCAGCTACAACATCGGCGGGGAAAACGAGCGCACCAACCTCGAACTGGTGAAAACGCTCTGCGGCATTCTGGATCAGAAGCGGCCGAAGGCGAGCGGGTCTTATGCAGATCAGATCACCTTCGTGACCGACCGTCCGGGCCATGATGCGCGCTATGCGATCGACCCGTCGCGCATCCGCACGGAGCTCGGCTGGCGGCCGAGCGTCACGGTGGAAGAGGGGTTGGAGAAGACCGTGCAATGGTATCTCGACAACGAGGCCTGGTGGCGCCCGCTGCAGGAACGCCACGGCGTCGGCCAGCGGCTGGGGGTCAAGGCATGATCCTGATCTTCGGCAAGACCGGACAGGTTGCGACCGATCTGGCGGCGCGCGCGCCGCAGGCGCTGTTTCTGGGCCGGGACGAAGCCGATCTGGCCGATCCCTCGGCCTGTGCGGCGAAAATTGCCGAGATCGGCCCCGATGCGGTGATCAATGCCGCCGCCTGGACCGCCGTCGACCGCGCCGAAAGCGAAGAGGAAGCCGCGACCGTGGTCAATGGCACGGCCCCCGCGGCGATGGCCCGGGCCTGCGCCGATCTGGGCATTCCTTTCGTGCATATCTCGACCGATTACGTCTTTGACGGCGCGGGCGATGCGCCGTTTACGACCGATCACCCGACCGCGCCCTTGGGTGCCTATGGCCGCTCGAAGCTCGCGGGCGAAGAGGGCGTGCGCGCGGCCGGTGGCACGCATGCGATCCTGCGCACCTCTTGGGTGTTTTCCGCGCATGGCAACAATTTCCTGAAGACGATGCGCCGCCTTGGCGCCGAGCGCGAGAAGCTGACCGTGGTCGCCGATCAGGTCGGCGGGCCGACGCAGGCCAGCGCCATCGCCGCGGCCTGTCTGAGCATCGCCGAGCAGCTGATCGCCGATCCGGGCAAATCTGGCACCTATCATTTCTCGGGCGCGCCCGATGTCAGCTGGGCCGATTTCGCCCGCGAGATCATGGCGCAGGCGGGCCTTGCCTGCGTGGTCGAGGATATCCCGACCTCGGCCTATCCGACCCCCGCCAAGCGCCCCGCCAATTCGCGGATGGACTGCAGCACCCTTGCCACTTTCGGCCTGACGCGCCCCGACTGGCGCGCGGGCGTGACCGAAGCCCTTTCCGAACTCGGAGCATTGAAATGACCCAGCGCAAAGGCATCATTCTGGCCGGTGGCTCCGGCACCCGGCTTTACCCGATCACCATGGCTGTCTCGAAGCAGCTGATGCCGGTCTATGACAAGCCGATGATCTATTACCCGCTCTCGGTGCTGATGCTGACCGGTATCCGCGAGGTCGCGATCATCACCACCCCCGCCGATCAGGCGCAGTTCCAGCGCCTTCTGGGCGATGGCAGCCAATGGGGCATGGCGATCACCTGGATCGTGCAGCCGAGCCCCGATGGTCTGGCGCAGGCCTATCTGCTGGCCGAGGAATTCCTGGATGGCGCGCCCTCGGCGATGGTGCTGGGGGACAACATCTTCTTCGGGCATGACCTGCCCAGAATGCTGAAATCGGCCGATGAGCAGACCTCGGGCGGGACGGTCTTCGGCTATCACGTGGCCGACCCCGAGCGGTACGGCGTGGTCGATTTCGACGCCGAGGGGCGCGCGAAGTCGATCATCGAGAAGCCCGAGGTGCCGCCCTCGAACTATGCCGTCACCGGGCTTTATTTCCTCGACGGCACCGCGCCCGAGCGCGCGCGCGATGTGAAGCCCTCGCCGCGCGGCGAGCTGGAGATCGTGACGCTTCTGGAAAGCTATCTGCACGAGGGCGCCTTGCAGGTCGAGCGGATGGGCCGCGGCTTTGCCTGGCTCGACACCGGGACCCATGGCAGCCTGCTCGATGCGGGGAACTTCGTGCGCACGCTGGCGCTGCGGCAGGGGATGCAATCGGGCTGCCCCGAGGAGATCGCCTTCCAGAACGGCTGGATCACCGCCGATGAGCTGCGGGTGCTGGCGAAGCCCTTCGCGAAATCGGACTACGGCCGCTATCTGATGCGGATCGCGGGCTGAACCCGCCCAACAATACGCAGGTCACGCCGAGCAAAGACAAGTAAGATGAGCAAAGGCGAGATTTTCTACGACCTGACGGAGGTCCTTCTCGCGGCAAGCGGAAAGGCTCGGTTCCACGGGATCGTGCGCGTCGTGGCCGAGGTCGGGGCGCAGTTGGCTGTTCAGGGGCCGGGAACCCGTTTCTGTGTCCACTCGCCTGCGCATGATGCGTTCTTTGAAGTCACACCGCGGCTGAACACCGATGGGTCCGTCGATCTGGGGGTTCCTTCCGGGCTGCGGCTGCTCCGGTTGCGTCGACATTTTAGCAAGCCTCGGGCGATCCGGGATCTGGCGCTGTCCGGTCTCGACATCATCGTAAGGGCACATAATCGACGTGTCTGGGCGCGCGCAGGTGTGCAGCTGCCGCGACTGGATTTGGCAGAGGCCACCTATCTCAATTTTGGCCGGCCGAAGCTGATGCTGCCTGCGCTCGACACATTGCGGCGGGCAGGGGGGTGCGCAGCCTTTGTGCCGTTGCTGCATGACATGATGCCTCTGCATGACATCGCTCAACGCAGCGATCCCACCTTTTCGACGAATTTCCTGTCCGATAACCGTGCCGTGCTGCGGGCGGCGACGCTGATCGTCGCGAATTCAGCCTTTACCAGGGATGATATCCTGAACTTCTCTCGACAGGGGCTTTTGCCGCCAGCGCCGCCAGTCGTGGCTGTGCCTCTCGTGCATGAATGCCCCGAAGGAAGCGAACCTTTGGAACAACCTTTGCCAGAGGTTGCGCCTTATCTTCTGACCGTCGGAGCCGCGACCGGGCGCAAGAATCTCGAGGTCCTGTTCGAGGCCGCGCTGGTCTTGCACGCGCGCGGCGCCCCCGTGCCCGGCCTTTGCCTTGCCGGGGCGCTACGCAAGCGCACCCGGGACTATCTGGCGCAGGCACGTTTCGATCCGATCCGCGACCGGATCGTCATCCGCGAGCGCCCGAACCAGACAGATCTTGTCGCGCTATATCGGAATGCGCTGGCGCTGGTGATCGGCTCTCGTATGGAGGGCTGGGGCCTGCCTGCGGGCGAGGCGCTGTGGCTTGGAACCCCGGCGATATGCTCGACTGCGCCTGTGTTCCGTGAAGTGTGTGGGGAACTGGGCCTGTATTTCGATCCGGATGATCCCGCCGAGCTGGCCGGGATCATCGCCCAACTGATGAGCGACACGGACTTCCGCGAGACCCTGCGCGCGCGGATCGCTGCGGCGCGCCCCTCGTTAAGAGACTGGGCGCGCGTTGCGGCGGATATCGGTGCCGAACTGGAGGCGGCGGGGCTGGTGCCGTCAACGACGGAGAGACGAGATGACGCGTGAGATCGTCTATGACCTGAGCGAAGTCTTCGAGGCTTCGACGGGCAAGCTGCGCTATTACGGGATTGTCCGTGTCGTTGCCGAGGTCGGGGCGCATCTCCTGCGGCTTGATCCCACCATCCGTTTCTGCATCCATTCTGCGGCCCATGATGCCTTCTTCGAGGTTTTTCCAACGCTTGACCACGATGGTTCGGTGGCGTTGAATGTTCCGAGCGGCGTGCGTCAAAAGAGATTGCGAAGCCGGTTCTACAAACCCAACCCCCTGCGCGATGTGCTGGCGGCACTTGCGCGCGGCGTGGTGATGGCGCGCAACCGGCGCGCCTGGGACGAGGCCGGCATCGAGCTGCCGCGAATTGACATGTCGGGGAAGATCTACGTCCATTGCGGGCGTCCGAAGCTGATTGTCGAAGCGATCGGCACGCTGCGTCGTCGAGCAAGCGACGTGCGCATTGTCCCCTATGTCCACGACCTCATTCCATTGCACGACCATGTCGAGGGGCGACGGAAGGATTACCCCCTCAATTTCATGGGCGACACCGGCTTCGCGCTGTCCGACGCGGCCCTCGTGCTGGCAAATTCGGAGTTCACCCGCCGCGAGTTGATCGAGTTCTCTGCCAAAGGTCTGTTACCTTCGCCTCCTGCGGTCGTGGCGGTCCCTCTGGTGCATGAATGTCCCGAAGGCGCGGAGCCCGCAGAACAGGCGCCGCCTGCCGCGCCGTTTCTGTTGGCCGTCGGCTCTGCGACGGGTCGAAAGAACCTCGAGGTGGTCTTTGACGCGATGCTTGTTCTTCATGAGCGCGGCGCCATCGTGCCGGGGCTTTGCCTTGCGGGAGCGCCGCGCAAGCGCACGCGTGATTTCTACGAGCAGCCGCGGTATGCGCCGATCCGCGACCGGATCATCGAGGTTGCCAACCCCAACCAGACCGATCTGGTCGCTCTGTATCGCGCGGCGCTTGCGTTGGTGATCCCGTCGCGCATCGAGGGGTGGGGGCTGCCTGCAGGCGAGGCGCTCTGGCTCGGGACGCCGGCGATCTGTTCCGATGTGCCGGTCTTGCACGAAGTGTGTGGGGATTTGGGCCTCTATTTCGGTCCGGACGCTCCGGATGCGCTGGCCGACCACGTCATGCTGCTTTTGGATAACCCGCAGTTTGCAGAACAGTTGCGCGGGCGGATTCGCGATGCGCGACCGCAACTGCGTGACTGGTTCCGGGTCGCCGGGGATATGCTTGCGGCCCTTAAACCACTCTGCTGAAGGGCGGACGCAGTATCTGGGCATGATCCTCTTGATGGGCGAACCTGTCGCCGCACGCTTTACAAGAGCAGCGGTGCCAATCTGCTGAGGCCAAAGTGCATACCCTTGCGTGCACACGCCACATTTGACATAGCTGGCCGGGTATCCATGCCGGTCTTCCGAACCGTTCGTAGTCACTCTTGAAGTATGCCGAGATCAGTGTTCCCCCAGCCCGAGCACGCCAGGAAAGCGCTTCCTGCGCCTCGACGATACGGGCGTCCCAACGCGCAGATCGCGACAAGATCCGGCTCCCGATCTCAACGCGGCGTCTCCGTTCCCGGCGTATGCCCCTCCCCAGTAGTTTAGCCAAGCCTTCATTGGAAAGACCCAGCGATGACAAATCCGACTTTGCCCACGTCACGACTGTTTTTCGATATTTCCTCGCTGATCGAGTACATCGAGAGAATCGATCGCTACTCGGGGATTCAGCGGGTCGTTTCCATGTTGATAGTGGAACTGTCGAAAAAGATCAGCCCCGACCTTCTCTATGTGTCGTATTATGAGCGGTCGAGCGGTCAGCACAAATGCCTCCGGTTTTCCGAAATCGGAGCCGAGGTCTTTCTGTCCCCCGCGGCCATGCGCGCCTTGTTCTTTCGTGCAAAGACCACTGTAACCAGAATTCGCGCGCTGGATCACTATGCAGATCGCCCGGGGAAATATTACTTTCACCGGACGCGGCTCGATGTTCTCTCTGTTCTTGGCAAGGACAAGCACTTCCGTCGTTTCAACATGACAGCCGCCGATTGGTACAAAAGCCGCTTCGGGGGTATTGATGTCACCAAAATCAAACGTGTCGATCCGCAGCTTCTGAAAAATGTTGCGGCACCCGGGGACAAGATGATCCTTCTCGACTCGACGTGGAAGGATTACCAGGTGAAGGCCTTTATTCAGGCCAAGGCGTCGGGCCTTGTGATCTATTCACTGGTGCATGACCTGATCCCCTTGCTGAAACCGGCGATGACCGACGGTTTGACGCCAAGCGTATTTCTGGAGTGGCTGACAGCGTCGATCGGATATACCGACAAGTTCCTTGCCAACTCTGAGGCGACGCAGCGTGATCTTGCGGAATTCCTGACGCAGCGGGGTATTTCCCAGACTATTCCCGTGGTGCCGCTGGTTCAGACCGGACTTTTGTCCGAGCAGATGCGGGCCGCGGCCAAGCCGGGCCCGCTTCGTGCCGATATCGACGTCAAGGCCTATCCCGAACTGTATGATATCCTTGGCATCAATGATCAGTTGCGCGCTCTGATCAATGATCCCTATGTTCTGTGCGTTGGCACGATCGAGGCCCGCAAGAATGGATGGCGGCTTGCGCTCGCCTGGAAATATCTGCTGGAACAAGGCTATGTCGATTTGCCGCGCCTGGTCTTTGCTGGCCGCAAAGGCTGGTTGAGTAAACCGCTTTTCGACCTTCTCGACGGGACCGGGAACCTCTTCGGCTATGTCAGCGTGATCGACGGCCCGTCTGACGAGGAACTGGATTTCCTCTATCGTCACTGCCTGTTTGTCGCGATGCCGAGCCTGTACGAGGGGTGGGGGCTGCCTGTCGGCGAGGCTCTGAGCTACGGCAAGACCGCGGTCATCTCGAATACGTCCTCGCTGCCCGAGGTTGGGCAGGATCTCGTGGAATATTGTGATCCAGAGTCGGTCCTGTCGATCGCCAAGGCCATTCTGGCTTTGGTCGAGACACCGGCGCGGCGCGAGGAACTTGAACGAAAGATCGCATCGGCGCATCTGCGGGACTGGTCCGATGTGGCAAGGGATCTGCTGCTTGCAATCGATTGATCGCGACGCTCCCCTCCTCTCCACCCTGCGCGAGCTCTTGGGCGCGGCCTATGTCCTGACCGGCCCCGAGGCGGTGGCGGCGGGGTTTGGCCGCGACTGGACCGGGCATTACGACTGGGTGCCCGCGGGGCTCGTGCGGCCGGGCTCTGTAATGACCCACTGAAAATCTGCTCATGCTACAAAGGAGAACGTGGCAATGAGTATGACAATGGACGACAGCATCAAACGTTGGACGGCAAAGCGCAA
>JACXUS010000498.1 GCA_014763785.1 Sphingomonadales bacterium
GGATGCTGGGGACCACGCTCTGTTTCACCGCGGTCAATGTGATCGTGCACCACCTCGGCACCGATCTGCCCGCCGCGCAAAGCTCGTTCCTGCGCTTCGCCTGGGGTCTGGCCTTCGTCGCGCCCGCGCTCTGGCAGGGGCTGACGACACGCTATGGCGCGCGGGTCTGGGCACTCTTTGGCCTGCGCGGCGCGCTGCAATCGGTGGCGGTGCTTCTGTGGTTCTTTGCCATGGCGCGCACGCCGATCGCCGATGTGACCGCGATCGGTTATCTCAACCCGATCGTGGTGACGCTGGGCGGTGCGCTTCTGCTGGGCGAGGGCTTTGCCTGGCGCCGCGGCATCGCGATCGTGGTCGCGCTGATCGGGGCGCTGATCATCCTGCGCCCCGGCCTGCGCGAGGTGCTGCCCGGCCATATCGCGCAACTGGGCGCCGCGATCTTCTTCGGCCTGTCCTATATTACCGCCAAGAAACTGAGCGGGGCGGCCTCGGCCTCGGTGGTGGTGGCGATGATGACGGCGGTGGTGACGCTCTGCCTTGCGCCCTTCGCGATTGCGGTCTGGCGGCCGCTGGGCTGGGGCGAGTTTCTCTGGCTCGGCGCGGCGGCGGTCTGTGGCACGGTGGCGCATTACGCGATGACGCGGGCCTTTCAATGCGCGCCGGTCGCGGTCACCCAGCCGGTCGTGTTCACCCAGCTGGTCTTTGCCGCAACCGCGGGATGGCTGCTGTTTGACGAGCGGGTCGACCCCTTCGTGATCCTCGGCGGCGGGCTGATCATCGGCGCGATTTCCTATGTCACCTGGCGCGAGGCCCAGATCAAGCGCCGCGGGGTGACCCCGCCCGAGCCCGCGACCCGCGCCTGAGACCCGCGCGCGCGGCCGGGGCAGGCGCCTTCGGCGGCAGTATTTTTGCCAGGAAAAAGCCGAAGGACCTGAAAAGACTCCCTGGGCTTCTTCTTGGTTCAAATACTCAAATTCCGACCTCAGCCAGCCGCGGCGCCGCGGGGATTGATGAGCCGCGCGATCACCCCTTCGCGGGTCACCCGCCGCCCGTCCGACAGCGTGATGTCGACGCGCCGCGCAAGAACGGGATCACCCGTCGTCACATGCGCCTCACGGTCAGATCCCGGATCAGGCTCGGCGGCCAGGCCGGTGATCTCGACCGGCAGGAAGAGAGTGTCGTCCCCGGGAGCGCCGGGCGCGTTGACTTCGGCCGGCGCGAAACGTCGATCCCGCAGCCATGTGAAGATCAGGTTCGAGTTCATCGCATACCGCCGCGCAACCTGCGCCACCGACACGCC
>JACXUS010000186.1 GCA_014763785.1 Sphingomonadales bacterium
GCCCTGAGGCTGCGCGAGACCCGAGGCCCCGTTCCGCCAAAGTCCGGCCCGCCAAAACCCGGCCCGTCTCACCCGGCTGCGGGTCCTGCGCCGCGGTCCGGGGCCTCGGGTCTCGCGCAGCCTCAGGGCGGCTTGGGGCTTGAGGCCCCGCGCGCTTGGCCCTAAGTCTGGGGGGCGCCGGTTCGGGGCGCGCGCGCGCGGCGGGTTCGAAGGGGCATGCCGTCCACAAGAGGGAGAGCATCATGACGATCTGCACCGATCTGGCCGCGGCCGTGGGCAACACGCCGCTGATCCGGCTGAAGAAAGCATCCGAGCTGACCGGCTGCGAGATCCTCGGCAAGGCCGAATTCATGAACCCCGGCCAGTCGGTCAAGGACCGCGCCGCGCTCTTCATCATCCGTGACGCGATCGCGCGCGGCGCGCTCAAGCCCGGCGGCACGATTGTCGAGGGCACCGCGGGCAATACCGGGATTGGCCTTGCGCTGGTCGGCGCCTCGATGGGCTTTCGCACCGTCATCGTGATCCCGGAAACCCAGAGCCAGGAGAAAAAGGACATGCTGCGCCTTGCGGGCGCCGAGCTCGTTCAGGTCCCGGCCGCGCCCTATTCCAACCCGAACAACTATGTGCGCTATTCCGGCCGTCTGGCCGAGGAGCTGGCCAAGACCGATCCGAATGGCGTGATCTGGGCCAATCAATTCGACAATATCGCCAACCGTCAGGCGCATATCGAGACCACCGGCCCCGAGATCTGGGCCCAGACCGGCGGCAAGGTCGATGGCTTCATCTGCGCGGTGGGCTCGGGCGGGACGCTGGCGGGCGTGGGCCTTGCGCTGCAGCCCAAGGGCGTCAAGATCGGTCTGGCCGATCCCGATGGCGCGGCGCTGCACAGCTTCTACACCAGCGGAGCGCTGAAATCCGAGGGCTCCTCGATCACCGAGGGGATCGGGCAGGGCCGGATAACCGCCAACCTCGAGGGCTTCACCCCCGACATGTCCTTCAACATCCCCGATGCCGAGGCGCTGCCGGTGGTCTTTGACCTGCTGGCCGAGGAAGGGCTCTGCCTTGGCGGCTCGTCCGGGGTCAACGTGGCGGGGGCGATCCGCATGGCGCGCGAGATGGGACCGGGCCATACCATCGTCACCATTCTGTGCGACTATGGCACGCGCTATCAGTCGAAGCTCTTCAACCCCGATTTCCTGAAGGCGCGCGGCCTGCCGGTGCCTGCCTGGCTCGACGGCCCCGGCCGCGCCGTGCCCGAAGTCTTCGCGGGCTGAGGTCGATCATGGCTGCCCTTGTCCGCCGCCTGCTGGCCCTGTTGCTGCTGATCCTTGCGCTGGCGCTGGCGCCGGGCGCGCGCGCCGAGGGGCCGGATTACAAGAGCTGGGAGACGGCCGCGGCCGAGGTTCAGACGATCATCGGCGAGGGCACGGTCAGCAATGAGCGGCTCTCGGAGCTGCGCGCGGATATGGTGAAATGGCGCGCCGAATTCACCGCGGCGCAGGGCACCAATGGCGATGAGATCGCCACCGTGCGCGACCAGATCGCGGCGCTTGGCCCCGCACCCGCCGAGGGCGCGACCGAAGATCCGACCATCGCCAAGCGGCGCACCGAACTGACCGAGACGCTGGCGCGGCTGCAGGCCCCGGGGCTGAGCGCCACCGAAGCCGCAAGCCGGGCCGATGGCATCATCCGCAACATCGACCGTCTGGTGCGCGAGCGTCAGGCGGACAAGCTGCTGCGGCTCTCGCCCTCGCCGGCCAATCCGGTGAACTGGGGGGCGGGGCTGTCGCTGTTTCGCTGGATGGGGGCGTGGATCTATGACGAGACCCACTGGCGCTTCACCCGGCCGATCAACTGGGAGACGCTGCGCAACAATGCACCGCTGATCGCGGGGCTGCTTCTGGCCTCGGCGGTGATGCTGTTGCGCGGGCCGCGCTGGATCGGGCGGCTGGCGGACTGGCTGCAGGTCAAGACGCAGATGCGCGGGCGCGGCCTTGTGTCGGGGATCGTGTCGCTGGGGCAGGTCTTCGTGCCCTTTGCCGGGGCGGTGCTGCTGGTGACCGCGGCGCAGCAGACCGGCTTCTTCGGGCCGATCCTGACCGATCTCTTGACGATGTTTCCCGCGGCGCTGCTGGTCGTGCTGATCGCGGGCTGGCTGGGCGGGCGAGTCTTCCCGCGCGCGGGCACCGTTCAGGGCATCTTCGGCCTGCCCGAGGAGCAACGCACCGAGGCGCGGGTCCATGTCATCACGCTGGGCTTTGCGGTGGCGCTGCAAGCGCTGCTGACCGACTGGATCGTGCCGCGGGCGCAGGATTATCTGGGCGGCTCGGGCAATGTCGGCGCCGACAAGGCCGCGGCGGTGGCCGAGCGGGCGGATGCGGCCTATGCGGTGCTCTCGGCGCCGTTGATCATCTTCGCCGCGCTCACGCTCTTCCGGCTGGCGCAGCTGATGCGCCGCCATGCGCTGGCGCGCACCGAGGCCGATGCCGAGATCGCCTTCCGCTTCAAGCTGCTGCACTGGCTCTCGAATGCGGTGATCGTGATTTCGGTGGTGGCGCCGGTGCTGGCGCTGATCGGCTATGTGGCGGCGGCCGATGCGCTGACATGGCCCACGATTGCGACGCTGGGGGTGCTGGCGCTGGTCGTGGTGCTGCAGGGCTTCGTCTCGGAGCTTTATGACGTGGTGACCCGGCGCGAGAGCGCCGCGGGCGAGGCGCTGGTCCCGGTGATCGCAGGCTTCCTGCTGATCCTTGCGGCGCTGCCGGTGCTGGCGCTGATCTGGGGCGCGCGGCCCGAGGATCTGGCCGAGCTCTGGACCCGGTTCCGGGGCGGGGTGGCGCTTGGCGGGGTGCAGATTTCGCCCGCGGTCTTCATGACCTTCGTCGTGGTCTTCGGCATCGGCTATACGGCCACGCGGCTCTTGCAGGGCGCGCTGAAATCGACGGTGCTGCCGAAGACCTCGATCGACAAGGGCGGGCAGAATGCGATTGTCTCGGGGATCGGCTATGTCGGGATTTTCCTTGCGGCGGTGATTGCGATCTCGGCCGCGGGGATCGACCTGAGCAGCCTTGCGATCGTCGCCGGTGCGCTCTCGGTCGGCATCGGCTTTGGCCTGCAAAACATCGTGCAGAACTTCGTGTCCGGGATCATCCTGCTGATCGAGCGGCCGATTTCCGAGGGCGACTGGATCGAGGTCGGCGGCCAGCAGGGCACCGTCAAGGCGATCTCGGTGCGCTCGACGATCATCGAGACCTTCGACCGGACCGATGTGATCGTGCCCAATGGCGATCTGGTCGCGGGGCAGGTGACGAACTGGACGCGGGGCAACAAGACCGGGCGGATCATCGTGCCGGTGGGCGTGGCCTATGGCACCGATACCCGCCGCGTCTCCGAGATCCTGCTCGAGATCGCTCAGGCGCAGCCGCTGGTGATGATGGCGCCCGCGCCCTTCGTCGTGTTCACGGGCTTCGGCGCCGACAGCCTCGATTTCGAGATCCGCGCGATCCTGTCGGACATCAACTTCGGGCTGCGGGTGAAGACCGAGATCAACCACCAGATCGCCGAGCGCTTCACCGCCGAGGGGATCGAAATCCCCTTCGCGCAGCGCGACATCTGGCTGCGCAACCCCGAAGCGCTGAATGCGGGCGCAAAACGGCCGGGTGAGGCCGCGGCCCCCGCGGCGCCCTCGGAGGGGGCGCAAGCGCTGCCACGCCCGATGAGCCCGCCCGAACCCGGCGAAGCGATGGAGGCGGCGCATCTCTCTGACAATGACGGCGCCGAGGAGGGCGACAGCCGGTGATCAGCGAAGAGCTCTTTCGCCTGCACCCCTATCAGCGCGACCTCGACACGCTGGTGACCGGCCTCACCCCCGAGGGCGGGATCCTCTGCGAGGCCTCGGTCTTCTACCCGACCGGCGGCGGCCAGCCCGGCGACAGCGGGCGGCTCGCCTGGGCGGGCGGCGCGATCGAGATCGCAACCACGGTCAAGGGCGAGGGCGGCACGGTGATCCTGATCCCGGCCGAACCCGCGCTGCTGCCGCCCGTGGGCATTGCGGTGCGCCAGTCGCTCGACTGGGACCGACGCTATCGCCACATGCGGGTGCATACCGCGCTGCATCTTCTGTCGGTGGTGATCCCGCGGCCGGTGACCGGGGGCCAGATCGGCGCGGACAAGGGGCGGCTCGATTTCGACATGCCCGAGGCGCCCGGGGATCTGGCCGCGCTCGAGGCGGCGCTGAACGATCTGATCGCGCGCGATCTGCCGGTCTCATGCGACTGGATCACCGATGCCGAGCTCGCGGCCAACCCCGGGCTGGTCAAGACCCTGTCGGTTGCGCCGCCGGTCGGGCAGGGCTGGGTGCGGCTCGTGCGCATCGGGCATGGCGACGAGACCGTCGATCTGCAGCCCTGCGGCGGCACCCATGTCGCGCGCACCGGCGAGATCGGCCGTGTGACCCTTGGCAAGATCGAGAAGAAGGGCCGGATCAACCGCCGCGTCCATCTGCATCTGGGCTGAGGCGCGCTTGCCCCGGCGGTGCGCAGGCCGCGGCGTTTTTCTTTGAGTATTTGGACCAAGAAGAAGCAGGGCGCCCTGCTGTTTCTTCTTGGTCCAAATACTCGAATTCCGACGGCAGCCCCGCGCGCCAGGGATCAATCCTCGAAATCGGGCAGCCCCTCGCGCGAGAGCATCACCGCCAGCGGCCGCAGCGTCGTGCTTTGCGCGCAGGCGATCATCAGCGCGACCATGATCGGCACCGCAAGGAACATCCCCGGCAGGCCCCAGACCGCGCCCCAGAAGGCCAGCGAGATGATGATGCCAAAGGACGACAGCCGCAGCGCATGGCCCATCAGCATCGGGTCGATGATATTGCCGATCACGAATTGCAGCGTGCCGCAGGCCGCCAGCACGCCAAGCGCCGCGCCCGCATCCTGCGTCAGGATATAGACCGCAAGGCCCGCGATCACGGTCGCGACGATCGAGCCGATCGAGGGGATGAAATTCAGCGCAAAGGTCAGCACCGCCACCGGCAGCGCCAGATCATAGCCCCCGAGCGTGAAGACGACATAGACCGCCGCAGCCGTCACCACCGAGACCGCCGCCTTGACCAGCAGGTAATGGTTCACCCGGCGCATGATCCGCCCGACGGTGGCCGCCACATGGGCCGCGCGCGCCGGATCGCCGGTCAGGTTCTCGAGCTTCGCCTGAAACCAGATCCGCTCGGCGAACAGGAAGCCCACAAAAAGGATGATCAGGATCGTCGCCGACATCAGCCCCGAGGCCTGCCCGGCCAGCGTGCTCAGATAGCCCGCGACCTCGATCTTCTGGATCGAGGCGAGAACCGCGGCCTCGACATCGGCGCCCATCCAGCGAAACAGCTGCGCCAGCGCGCGCTGCGCGGGGCCGGCATAGCTCAGCACCATGTTCACGACCGTATTGACCTGCGCCAGCAGCACCGCGGTCGCGGTCAGAAGCCCCGAGGCGATCAGCACCAGCGCCACCAGCGACGCCAGCCAGTTCGGCACCCTGACCGGCCCGATATGCAGCCGCGCGATCGCGCTGATCGCCTGCGAGGTCAGCGAGAACAGGATGATCGCAATCGCAAGCGAGATCAGGATGAAGCGCGCCTGCACCATCAGGAAGAGCACCAGCGCGAAGGTGATGATCCCCAGAAGCAGGTTGGTCAGCCGCCGCGGTTCGGTGCCGGGGGCGGGCGCAGCTTCGGCGCCGGCCTCTGTCCCCCCGACGAGGCGCGCGGGGGCGGCCGGGGCAAAGGGCGGGGCCGCGCCTGCGGTCGTGCTGGTCCAAATCGACGGCTTCGCCGAATTGGTTGCTGCGCACGGCGGTCGTGTCCG
>JACXUS010000187.1 GCA_014763785.1 Sphingomonadales bacterium
CCCCAGTCCTGCGCCGCCCCCCTCTGACCTGACCCGACCTCTGCCCCCAAACGATGAGACCGCCCATGCCGACGCCCCTCACCGCCTCCCCCGAAGCCGCCACCGGCGCCGCTTCCCCGGACGCCGCTTCCCCGGATCCCGTTCTGGTCATCGCCTGCGGGGCGCTGGCGCGGGAAATCCTTGCGCTGAAGGATCTGCACGGCTGGGACCATCTCGAGCTGACCTGCCTGCCCGCCGATCTGCATATCCGCCCCGAGAAGATCCCCGCGGCCGTCGCCGCCGCGGTCGAGAAACACCGCGCCGCGCATCCGCATATCTTCGTGGCCTATGCCGATTGCGGCACCGGCGGGCTGTTGGAGCAGACCTGCCGCGACCTCGGCGTCGAGATGATCGCGGGGCCGCATTGCTATGCCTTCTTCGAGGGCAACGACACCTTCGCCGCCCATGCCGAGACCGAATTCACCGCCTTCTATCTGACCGATTTTCTGGTGCGCCAGTTCGAGGCCTTCGTCTGGCGCCCGATGGGTTTCGACCGCTACCCCGAGCTGATCCAGACGATGTTCGGCAATTATGAAAAGCTCGTCTATCTCGCCCAGACCGAGGACCCCGAGCTCGACCAGAAGGCCGCCGAGGCCGCGGAGCGGCTCGGCCTTGCCTTTGAGCGGCGCTTCACCGGATACGGCGATCTGACTGGGGCGCTGGCGCGGGCCTTGTCATTTCAGGGGGCCCGATGATCGACCTGCACCGCTATCGCCGCGAATGGCTGCTGAGCCCGCGCGCCGATCTTCTGTCTGGGCTCGTGGTGGCGCTGGCGCTGATCCCCGAGGCGATCGCCTTTTCGATCATCGCGGGCGTCGATCCCAAGGTCGGGCTCTATGCGAGCTTCTCGATCGCGGTGATCACGGCGATCTTCGGCGGGCGCCCGGCGATGATCTCGGCCGCGACGGCGGCCACCGCCGTGCTGATGGGCACGCTGGTGCGCGAGCACGGGCTCGATTACCTGCTGGCCGCGACCGTATTGGCCGGGGTGATCCAGATCGCGGCGGGGGCGCTGAATCTGGGCCAGATCATGCGGTTTGTCTCGAAATCGGTGATGACGGGCTTCGTCAACGCCTTGGCGATCCTGATCTTTCTGGCGCAGCTGCCGGAACTGGACCCGGCCCGCGTGCCATTCCTGACCTATCCCCTCACCGCGCTGGCCCTCGCCATCATCTATCTCTTCCCGCGGGTGAACCGCACGATCCCCTCGCCGCTGGTGGCGATCCTCGTGCTCTCGGCGCTGACCATGGGGCTTGGGTTGAGCGAGGTGCGCACCGTGGCCGATATGGGCGCGATGCCCGATCAGCTGCCGAGCCTTCTGATGCCGAACGTGCCCTTCACCTTCGAGACGCTGCAAATCATCCTGCCCTATTCGGTCGCGGTCGCCGTCGTGGGGCTTCTGGAAAGCCTGATGACCCAGCAGATCGTGGATGAGATGACCGATACGACCTCGGACCGGCGGCAGGAATGCTTCGGTCAGGGCATCGCCAATTTCGCGACCGGCTTCATCGGCGGCATGGCGGGCTGCGCGATGATCGGGCAATCGGTGATCAATGTGCGCTCTGGCGGGCGGGGCAGGCTTTCGACCTTCTTTGCGGGGGTGATGCTCCTGATCTTCTGCGTCGCCTTGGGCGAGTGGGTCGGGCGCATCCCGATGCCGGCGCTGGTGGCGATCATGATCATGGTCTCGGTGGGCACGTTTTCCTGGGCCTCGATCGGCGCGCTGCGCAGCCAACCGCGCAGCTCTTCGGTGGTAATGCTGGCGACGGTGGCCTTCGTCGTGCTGACCCATAACCTCGCCATCGGCGTGCTGGTCGGCGTGCTCCTGTCGGGCATTTTCTTTGCGGGCAAGATCGCGCGGCTGACCGAGATCACCTCGCGCCACGACCCCGCCCACGGCCTGCGCACCTATTTCGTCAAGGGCCAGATCTTCTTCGCCTCGGTCGAGGATTTCAACCGCGCCTTCGACTTCCGCGAGCGGCTGGAGCGCGTGGTGATCGACCTGACCCATGCGCATATCTGGGACATTTCCTCGGTCGCGGCGCTGGACCGGGCGGTGGCGAAATTCCGCGCGAACGGGACCGAGGTGAAGCTCGTGGGGCTGAACGCGGCCAGCGAGACGATCATCGAGAAACTGTCGGACCGCGCCCCCGCGGGGCACTGACGCCGGGCATTAACGACACCCGGGGGCCTCAGGCGTCGAGCTCGGCATCCCAATAGAGGAAATCCATCCAGCTGTCGTGCAGATGCCCCGGTGGGAAGCGGCGCCCGACGGCGTGCATTTCCTCGGGCGTCGGCTGGCGCGCGGGGCGTTTGAGGCGCATGCCGCTGGCTTTCAGCGATTTGTTGGCCTTCTTCAGGTTGCAGGGCGCACAGGCCGCGACCACGTTTTCCCAGCTGGTCACGCCCCCGCGCGAGCGCGGGATGACATGGTCGAAGGTCAGATCGCCTTTGGACCCACAATACTGGCAGCAGAATTCGTCGCGCAGAAAAAGATTGAAGCGCGTGAAGGCCACGCGCTTCTGGGGTTTGATGAATTCTTTCAGCACGACGACGGAGGGGATCCGTATGCTCTCGCGTTGCGAGCGAACCACCTCGTCGTATTCGGCGAGGATCGTGACCCGGTCGAGGCAGACCGCCTTGATCGCCTCCTGCCAGGGCCAGAGCGAGAGGGGGTAATAGCTCAGCGGGCGAAAGTCGGCGTTCAGCACCAGCGCCGGGAAGCGCTTGAGCGCGGATGGCTCTCGCACGAAATGCGTTCGGAAATCACCCCTGTCGCCGTGGTCCAGCATGAAAGCACCCTTCCCTAGCCGTCGCCGGAAGCGAAGGACGGGGAACCCGCCCCTGCCTCACTCAACTATATATCGCGGTCTCTCTCTGGCAAGCCCCGCAATCTGCGATGGCCGCCGCTTGGCTTTGGGTAGCAGCGCCGGGCGACAGGGATATGACAGGGCTGTGGAAAAAATGGGCAGTTGGCGAAGGCGGGGCCGCAGCGCGGTCCCGCAAGCGCGGGCGGGCGCCGCGGGGCGTGGCCCCGCGGCGCCCGCCGCCCCCGGTGACCCGGGGGCGATTCCCGCAAAACCGACCCGGGCCACCGGGCTTACTCGGGCAGATGTTCCTTCAAGAACCCCAGAGCCGCGCCCAGACCATCGGGCGCGATCCCGTGGCCCGTGCCCTTCATCACATGGGCGAAGGTGTCGAACCCCGCCGCCACCAGCGCATCGCCCGCAAGCCCCATATCGGCAAAGGGCACCACCGGATCGGCATCGCCATGCAGCAAGAGAACGGGCGGCTTCGATACCGCCTCGGCCGCCAGCGCCTCGGGGCGCAGGAGCCGCCCCGAGAAGGCCACGACACAGGCCAGAGGCGCCGCCCGCCGCGGCGCCACCTCGAGCGACATCATCGTGCCCTGCGAGAAGCCCACCAGCGCCAGCCGGTCGGGGCTCAGCCCCTCGGCCGCCAGCACCCCATCGAGAAAGGCATTCAGATCCTCGGCCGAGCGCGCGAGCCCCTCGGCCGCCGCCGCCTCCGACGAGCCATCGAGCCAGGGGATCGGAAACCACTGCCGCCCGAAGGGATTGCCCGAACAGGGCTCGGGCGCGTCGGGCGCCAGAAACAGCGTGTCGGGCAGATGCGGCGCCAGCGGATCGGCCAGCCCCAACAGGTCCGCGCCATCCGCGCCATAGCCATGCAGGAACACCACGACCGATGTCGTGACCCCCGATTTCGGCGCCACGCGCCCCGTCTTCAGCTCGCGCGTCATGGCGCCACCCCTTCCCGTTGCTTGCACTGCGCATAATAGGCCCAGAGCGCCCGCGCCGCCACCGCCCGCCATGGCGCCCAGTCGGCGGCGAGCGCGTCGAACGCCCGGCGTTTCGGGCGCTCGGGCAGATCGAAGAGGATGCGCGCCGCCTCGGCCAGCGCCAGATCATCGACCGCGAAGACATCGGCGCGACCCAAAGCGAAGATCAGATACATCTCGACCGTCCAGCGCCCGATGCCGGGGAGCGGCAAAAGCGTCGCGATCACCTCTTCATCGGGCAGGGCGCGCAGGCCGTCGAAGTCGATCCCCGCGCGCGCCAGCGCCTGCACATAGCGCACCTTTTGCCGTGAGAGGCCGCAGGCCCGCAGATCGTCTTCGGCCGCCTCGGCGATGGCCTCCGCCGCGCCGAAACCCGCGCCGATCAGCTTGGCGCGGATCGAATTGGCCGCCGCGACCGAGACCTGCTGGCCCAGAATCGCATCGCGCAGCGCCTCGAACCCGTCGTCGCGCCGCCGCAAGGGCCAGGGCCCGGTCGCCGCCCAGACCGCACCAAAGCGCGGCTCGCGCGCGGCAAGCCAGGCCGCGCCCTCGGCGATATCCTCGTCTGTGTGAATGATGCGCCCGACCATGGCGCCACCCTGCCCGATGCCGCGCCCACTTGCCAGCCCCCTTCCGCCCGGTTACGGCTTGGCGCATGACCGAGATGGCTTCCCCTGCAGGCGCCGCGACATGGCGCAATGTGATCGTCCTTGTGCTGGCGCAAGCGGTGCTGGGCGCGCAAATGTCGATGATCTTCACGGTGGGGGGGCTGGCGGGCCAGTCGCTGGCGCCCGATCCCTGCTGGTCGACGCTGCCGCTGTCGCTGATCGTGCTCGGCTCGGTCCTGTCGGCGCAGCCACTGAGCGAGTTCATGTCGGCCCATGGCCGCCGCGCGGGGTTCATTCTGGCCACCTTCGCGGGCGGGCTGGGGGCGGCGATCGCGGCGCGCGCGCTCTGGATCGGGTCGTTCGAGCTCTTCATGGCGGGGTCCTTCCTGACCGGCATCTATATGTCGGCGCAGGGGTTTTATCGCTTCGCCGCGACCGATGGTGTGGCGCCCGAATTCCAGCCCAAGGCGATTTCCTATGTCATGGCCGGGGGCCTCGCGGCGGCGATCATCGGGCCGCAGATGGTCAAGCTGACCGCGCAGGCGATGGTGGTGCCGTTTCTGGCGACCTATCTTGCCATTGTCGTGCTGAACCTGCTGGGGCCGGTGCTGTTCGCCTTTCTGCGGATCCCGGCGCCGGGGCGACGGGCCAAGGGTGTGGCGCATCCCGGGCGCACGCGGATGCAGCTGCTGCGCGATCCGGTGATCGCGGTGGCGATGATCTGCGGGATGGTGTCTTACGCGCTGATGAACCTGGTGATGACCTCGACACCGCTCGCCGTCGTTGGCTGCGGGTTCGAGGCGGGGGATGCGGCGAATATCGTCTCGGCACACGTCCTGGCCATGTATCTGCCGAGCTTCTTCACCGGCCATCTGATCGCGCGCTTCGGGCGCGAGATGATCGTGGGGGTGGGGCTTGTGATCCTCGCGGCCTCCGGCGCGGTGGCGATGACCGGGGTCGAGCTCGAGAAATTCTATCTGGCACTGGTGCTGCTGGGGGTGGGCTGGAATTTCGGCTTCATCGGCTCGACCGCGATGCTGGCCTCGGCGCATAGCCCGGACGAGCGCGGCCCGGTGCAGGGGATGAACGATTTCGTGGTCTTCGGCGGGGTGTTTCTGGCCTCGCTGAGCTCGGGCGGGCTGATGAACTGTTCCTCGGCGGGCGATCCGCAGGCGGGCTGGCAGGCGGTGAACCTTGCCATGCTGCCCTTCCTGACGCTGGCGGGGGCCGCGCTGGTCTGGCTGGTGCTGCGCCCGAAAGAGACTCGCTGAGCCCTTGGCCACGCGGCCGGGGGTTTTGCACCCCCGGACCCCCGCAGGATATTTTCAGCAAGATGAAAGAGCTGCCGCTTCGCCCTTTCATCTTGCCCTAAATATCCCGGGGGG
>JACXUS010000188.1 GCA_014763785.1 Sphingomonadales bacterium
GCTGATCGAGCTCGGCGACCTCCGTCAGGCTCGGCGGCAGCCGCTTGCCGATCACCTCGGCGCGGCCCGCGGCGGTGGCCTTGGCCTCGGCGCGCAGCGCGCGGGCCCGCGCGGTGAAAAGCTCCTCCGCCTGCGCCGCCCCCGCAGCCGCAGCCCCCGCGCCGCGGCCCTTGAAGCGCAAGAGCGCCCCGCGCGCCGCGCTCGCCTCGGCCATCTCGCCCGCCAGCGCCGCGCCCAGTTCCAGCCCGCCGATCCGCACCCGGTCGGCCAGGCTCACCGCGCGCCCCAGCAGATCCTGCAGCTCGGCCTCGGTCGGAAGATCATATTTCGCCATTCTCGTGCCCCCTCATCCCTTGTTCCAAGCGATCGCCATCATCCCCGGCTCCAGATCGAGCCCGGCGCCGAAATCCGGCCGCCCGGTGCAGAGCTTGACCAACAGCAGCAGCTTCACCGCCTCGGTCTTCACATGCAGCCGGGTGATATTGCTGCCGGAGAAGGTGAATTCCAGCACCCCGCTGCCCAGCTGCCCGATCTGCTGCCCCAGCGCCGTCTCGCCCGAATAGGCGGTGACGATCACCTGATTTTGCGGCTCGGCGCCCCCGGCGAAGCCCACGGTCACCTCATTCACCGGCTGCGGCAGCCACATAAGGCTGTCGCCGGGGATCACCAGCCCCTCATGGCCCTCGACCTGATCAAGGCGATGGGCCAGGACCTCGCCCTTGCGGTCGGTCAGCCGGACCTCGGCGAAGGGCAGCCGCAGACAGCTGCCGCAGGCCAGCGGGTTGACCGCCTGCAACAGCACCCGGTTGGGCGCATCCACGGTCAGCGCCGGATGCCCCAGAATCGTCAGGCAATGCGTCGCCTGATTGTGGCTCGTGTCATTGAAAAGCCCCATCGTGACCGCCGAGGTCAGGCTGCGCAGCAGCGTTTCCTCCAGCCGGTTGCCACAGGCACGCAGCGACCAGCCCAAGCCGATCAGGTTCGCCACCGAAAAATCGGTGCTGAAATCGACCTGCGAGGTCAGCGTGTTATCCTGCACCGACAGATCGTCAAGGCTGAGCGCAAAGACCGAGGCCAGCGTGAAACTGGGCGCGCCATCGAGGAAATTCTGGATCACGATATTGTCGTTCAGCAGCACCTCGCCGCCCGCAACCCCGCGCCCGCGGCGCGCATAGGGCGCGCTTTCCAGCCGGTTGCCCATCACCGGGCGATGGCTCATCGACAGCCCGTCGGCCGCCCCGAAAAGCTGCATCAGCGACAGCCCCTCGGTCATCTCGGAACTGAGCCCGGTGTTGACCACCGTCACCGCCGTGCCGAGCACCCGTTCCAGCACGATCAGCAAGAAGGCCTCGGTGCTCAGATCGCTTTCCTTTCCGGCCGCGAAGATGTCCGCGATCAGGCTTTTCACATCGCCCGTCGTGGTGCCCTGACTGGCGAAATGGTTGCCGGTGATCGCCATCGCGCCTTGGCCCAGCACCATCAGCGCCTTGCCCAGCGGCTGATGCACCAGATTGTTCTGGATCGTCACCGCCGGCACCGAGAGCGCGCGCGCGCCGATCCGCACGACCTCGGTCACTTCGGCGATCTCCTCGCTGTAATCGAGCCCGCGCGGCAGGCTTTGCGGGGCGGCCTCGGCGATCCGGATGCCACCGCGCGCGCCCGGCCGCGGCACCGCCTGCGAGGCGCTGCGCGGCCCGTTGTCCAGAATCCGGTTGTCGCGGATCACCAGCGCCTCGGCCCGGATCACGCTGAGCCCGCAGATCGCATCCAGATGGCTGCGCCCGTTCGCCTCGATCCGGTTTTCGGCAAAGACGCCGACCTCGACCGAGAACAGACAAATCCCGCCCCAGGCGCTGAACATCTGTTGCAGCACCGGCATTTCGGGCGTCTCGACCTGCGCGCAACCGCGGATCGTGCAGCGCTCGACCGAGAGGTCCGCGACGCGGATCGCGACCGGCCGCAGCCGCTTGCGCAGGTTGAAGGCGATCGGCGTTGCGATCCCGCTCAGCCCCATGCCGCGGATCGTGCAATCGCGGATCACGACGCCCGTCACCTCGCCGCCCGAGACGGGCACCCGGTCGGGCGCCTCGTCGGGGGTGTCCTCGGTCGCGCCGGGCGGCGTGGTGCCGATGCAGCCATTGTCATCAAGCGTCACATCGGCGGCCGGATAGCTCGGCTCGGCCTCGGCGATCGGGGTGTAATCCTCGCGCGCGCGGGCGGCCTTGTCGGGGCTGATCATCACGATATGGCCGAGCGTAATGCCATTGCCGATGCCGCCCTCGATCCGGCAGGCGCGGATCTCGACCCGCTCCGAGCCGCCGCCGATCTGGATGCCGCCCGCGGGCCGCAGCATGGCGCGGGGGATGTCGCCGGTGATCGTCACATCGGCGATCAGCAGATCCTCGGCGATGGCGAAGATCGCAGGCTCCTGACCGGCGGGCGCGACCGTAGTCAGATCGGCGCTGAGCGGCTCCAGCGCAATGCAGCACTCTGCAATCTCGGCGCCCATGACGAAGCGCAGATCAATCGCCATCCGGTCGCGCGCCTCGAGCGTGAGGCGCCGCAGCCGCAGCCCTTCGAGCCAGTCGATCCCGTCGTCCACGGGCTCGCCGCGCGCGACGATGGCCTTGGCGGTCGGGGCGGCGATGGTCAGATCGTCGATGTCGATCCTGCGCCCGCCGCGCAGGGTGAAGACCGGCAGATCGGGGTCGCGCGGCGCGATCCGGGTGCGCGCGCCGCAGCCGGTGATGCGGATGTTTTCGGCGTGGTCGAGGATGACATTCTCGGTATAGCGGCCCGGCAGCACGCAGACCTGCCCGCCCCCGGGCGGCAGCGCATTCACCGCCGCCTCGATCGAGGTGAAATCGCCAAAGCTGATGTTGTCATCGCCCACCGTATAGGTGCAGCAGCCGCCCAGCCGGGTCAGCGGGCGGAAGCGGCGGCGGCAATCGGACAGAACCTCGCCCGCGCCGCCCTGCCAGCGGATCAGGGCGAGCGGCGCCACGAACCGCCGCCAGCCCATCGGCGGCGCGCCCACCAGCAACTGCCACGGCAACACCAGATCTGGCGTGGCGGGGCGCGCGGCGGCGATGACATAATCTCCCGGCCGCCGGTCGGCGCCACTCACCGTCAGCTGCAACCCGGTATCGCCCAAGGGCACCGGCCCCGCGGGCAGGGGCAGGGTCGGCCCCGGCGTCGTATCGGTGCCGCGGTTCCAGACCCGCACGAAGACATAGGTCCCCACCTCGCTCAGCCCATAGCGGCTGTGGCGCAGCGCATCGGCATCGGGGCGGCTCTGCCATTGGGTGCCGAAGCCGCCGGGCACCGCGGTGGCCGGGGTCAGCCGCACGCGCCGCGTATCGGGGTCATAGCCCGCCTCGACGGTGGCGAAATGGCCGGGCGCGATCTCTTCGGCGGTCTTCTCGCCGTTTTCCAGCACCGCGCCCCAGGGCAGCACCTCGACCGTCATCCCCTGCGCGGGCCAGGCGAGCAGGTCCTTGGGCTCTGTCAGCAGGCGCAGCGTGGCGCCGCCATCCTCGAGCACCGCGCGGTAAAGCGGCGCGGCATTGTCAAAGCCCCAGATGAAGCTGTCCCGCCCGGTGATCATGATCCGGATTGCCTGATTTTCAGCATCCAGATAGCCCGCGCCGGTGCCGGGCGAGCACAGATCATCCCCCCCGGGCCCGGCGATGGGCGCAAGCGTGAAGCGCGTGTCGGGCACGAGCTCATGCCCCGCATCGACCACGCCAAGCCCCAGCCCCGTCAGCCGCTCGCGCGCCTCGGCCCAGGCGTCCTCGCAGGTGGCGCCCTCGACCCCCTCGATCAGCCGCACCCGCGTCATCTGCCGCAGCCGCACCGATGTATCGGGCCCGCCAAGGCCGGGCTCGAAGGTCTCGGCATCTTCGACCGCGGCCACCGGCTGCTGCCAGCATTCAATGACCGCCAGATCGACCCGCGCCCCGCCGTCCGCGGGCGCGCTCGCACCGGGGTTGTTCAGCCAGTCGGATTGCGCAGCAAAGCGCTCGGCCACGGGCCGGGTCAGGAGCTGCCCGCCCAGCCACAGCGTGCCCGCATTGATGCGGAAATCGACCCGGCCGGCCGAGACCTGCGGCTGGCTGATCGAAAAGCCCTGATCCGAGCTGCCAAAGGGCCCGATGGTCTGGGCGGCCGCGGCCCGCGCCGCCTCGGCCCGGATCTCGGCCTGTTCGACCTGATCGGCATCGGTGAAGATCCGGCCCTGCTGGGCATGCAGGTCGGTATAGGCCTTGGCCCTCGAAAACCCGGTTCTGGAAATATCGCGCGTCGCCATCTGTTCCCCCGTGACTCAGGTTTCGGCAATGAAAAAAGGTTGCAGCCCGAAGGGCATGACTTCGGCCGCCTTGGCACGCAGGCCCGCAAGCCGCGGCGCGCCCATCAGCCCCGAGAAGGCGCCGATTTCCGACCCGCTCTCGGCGCCCTCGCGCACCCCGCGCGGGGCGGCAAGCGCGATCTGCGCGTAATCCGCCGCGCCAAAGCGGCGCGAGCCGAAGAGCACCTCGCCGCCATTGAGCGCCTGCGACTGATAGGGCCGGGGCAGGCGGCTGCCCCCCCGATAGGCGCCAAAGCGGAAGCACCCGGCCTGCGCGTCGCGCACCTCGGCCAGCCCGTCGATCAGCGCCTCGGTCGCGTAGAGGCGGTGCACCGCGATCCGCCCCAGCACCGTCGTGCGCGCCAGAATCGTCTCGCCCGCGGGCTGGGTGATCGCCGCGCCGGGGGCGGGCGCCTGCAGGATGCTGTCGCGGATCGAGAGGCGGTTGATCTGGCCCGTGCCGGTGGTCGAAATCGGCCCCATGATGCTGTCCGCGATCTCCAGCCGGTCGACCTCTCCGGCGACGATCAGCTGCACCGCGGGCAGGGTGGGCGCGCCGGGCTCGGGGCCGCGCGCGCCGCCCGGATCAAGTGTGCAATGGGTCAGGCTCACCCGGCGATAGCTGCCGCGCAACCGGATCGCGATCGGCGCGCCGTGCCCCATGGCTACGCCAAACCAGAGGCCATCGAGCGTCAGCTCGGCCTCGGGCGTGCCCGCGATGAAGGTGAAATCGGCGCCGCGCGTCAGATAGGGGCGCTGCCCCTCGCGCGATTGCCAGATGCTCGCGTGCACCGTCGCCTGCGCGGGGCCAATCGCATAGGTCGCGCTGTCGGTGACCTCCATCACGCCTTGGGGCGCGAAATCGGCCGCGGTGATCGGCGCGCCGCCCGAAACGCTGCGGGTCGCGACCCTGGCCGCCGCCGCGGGCCGCGGCCAGGGACCGGCGCCCACAGGCCCCGCCAGCGCCGCGGCATAATCGACGCGCGGGGTGACGGGGGCCGCGCCCAGAAACCGCAGCCGCCCCTGTTCGGGATCGACCGCCGCGCGATATCCCGACGCGCTGGGGGCGGTCGCGCCCAGATGCGCCGCGGTGACCCGCTCAGGCGGCAGGACGGCGCCCGCCTCGGTGATCCGCAGCGACCCCGGAATGAGCCCGGCCTTGCCGCACTCCGCGCGCAAAGCCGCCGCGCGGATCCGGCCAAAGACCGTGGTGCCGGTGAAATAGGCCGCATCGGGCAGGAACATCAGCGCCCGGCGCAGGGCCCCCGGCCCCTCCAGCCGATGCCCGCGCAGGCGCCGCAGCTGGTCGATCCGCGCGGCCGACATCGTGGGCGCAAGGGTGGCCAGCGCCGCCTCGCTGAGGATATAGATCGCATGCCCCAGCACCCGGCAGAGCATCGGCCCCGGCACCTCCCAAGGGTCGGCGGCGTGCCAGTCGCTGAACCCCGTGCCCGCGAGCCCCTGCAC
>JACXUS010000499.1 GCA_014763785.1 Sphingomonadales bacterium
CCATTCGGTGCCGATCCGCATCACCCACAGCGCGGGCGCGGCCAGCCCCAGCGGCGCCAAGAGCGCCGCAACGACGCCCGCGGGCACCACCAGCGCGCCCATGACAGGAACCGCCAACATATTGGCCAGCAAGCCATAATCCGAAACGCGATGGAATTGGGCAGCCGCGATCGGCGCGGTCGCGAACCCCGCCACCAGCGAGGTCAGCGCCAGCATCGCCACCGGCTGCACGAGCCGCGGCAGGTGATGCGCGATCCGCGTCCATGGCCCCATCGCCAGCACCAGCGCCACGGTCGCGGCGAAGGACATCTGGAACCCGGCCGAGGTCAGGCTCTCGGGCTGCCACACAAGCAGCGCCGCCGCCGCCAGCGCGACCGAGCGCAGGCTGATCGCGCGGCGATCAAAGAGCACCCCGAGCAGCATCACCGCAACCATGATCCATGCGCGTTGCGTCGCGACCTCGGGGCCTGCGACCCACAGATAAAGGCTCGCCGCGACCAGCGCGACCACCGCGGCGATCTTCTTCACGGGCCATGTCAGCGCCGCCCCCCCCAGCGCGGCCAGCCCATAGCGGATCGCGCCGAAGACAAACCCCGCCAGCATCCCCATATGCAGCCCGGAAATCGACACGATATGATAGAGGTTGGCGGCGCGCATCGCGGCATTGGTCGCCTCGGAAATCCCCGAGCGGTCGCCCGTCATCAGCGCCGCCGCGACCGCCCCCGCCTGACCGGGCATCCGCGCCTGCATCGCCGCCGAGAGCCGCATCCGCAGCCGGTGCCCGGCCATCAGCGGATCATCGGGATCGGGCGGCGCCGCGCGCAGCACAGGCGTGCGGGTATAGCCGACCGCGCCCAGCCCCTCGAACCAGGCATAGCGGCGAAAATCGAAGCCGCCCGGCTCGGCAGGCCCCGGCGGCGGCGAGAGATTGGCGGTCAGCATGACCCGGGTGCCGGGCTCGGGCAGCGCCTCGGCGCCCCCCGACAGCGAGACGCGCACCCGCGCGGGCACCTGCCCGGGGTCCATGTTGGAAAGGGTCACCCGGTCCAGCGTCAGGCGGATCTGATCGCGCGAGGAGCGGTCAATCTCGACCACCCGGCCCTCGACCGCGCCGTAATAGCGAAAGCCAAGGACGGGCGCTGCGACCTGATGCGCGCGCCCGGCCGCCAGTTCCGCCAACCGGGCATCCACCTGCCCGCCGGAGGCCTGGAACCCCTGCAGCATCCGCCGGGTGCATGCTTCTTTCGGTCCCGAAGCCGACATCCAATACTCGGCCATCGTTGGC
>JACXUS010000026.1 GCA_014763785.1 Sphingomonadales bacterium
TCAACCAGAAATGCCCGCTCATCATGCCCCCTCTGTTTGGGAGCTTGAATCATGCAGCCCGTGCAGCCTCAAGTCGATTTATGGGTCCTGACCCTAGGCCGCGGCGTCGCTGGGCGTTGCGAGCGCCACGATATCCATCATGATGCGATTGAGCTCGAAATCCTTCGGCGTATAGACCTTGGCCACGCCAAAGCCGCGCAGGCGAACCGCATCCTCATCGGGGATGATGCCGCCGACGACCACCGGCACATGGGCAAGCCCTGCCGCGCGCATCCGCTCCATCAGCTCTTCGATCAGCGGGATATGGCTGCCCGACAGGATCGACAGGCCCACGACATGCGCGCCCTCTTCGACCGCCTTGTCGACGATCTGCTCGGGCGTCAGGCGGATCCCGTCATAGGTGATGTCCATGCCGCAATCGCGGGCGCGGAAGGCGATCTGCTCGGCGCCGTTCGAGTGCCCATCAAGCCCCGGCTTGCCGACGAGGAACTTGAGCCGCCGCCCCAGCCGCGTGCTGACCGCATCGACGGCCTCGCGGATATCCTCGAGCCCCTCGGTCCGGTTCGAGGGGTTGCGCGACACGCCCGTCGGCCCGCGATATTCGCCATGCACGGCGCGCATCACGCCCGCCCATTCGCCGGTGGTGGCGCCCGCCTTGGCCGCGGCGATGGACGCCGGCATGATGTTGCTCCCGGCCTTCGCATCCTCGCGCAGCGCGGCCAGCGCGGCTTGCACGGCGGCCTCGTCGCGCGCGGCGCGCCAGGCGCTGAGCCGCGCGATCTGATCCTGTTCGACCGCCGGATCGACGACCATGATCCCGCCATCCCCGGCGGTCAGCGGCGAGGGCTCGCCCTGTTGCCAGCGGTTCACGCCGACGACGATGGTTTCCTCGGCCTCGATGCGGTTGATCCGCTCGGCATTCGATTCGACAAGCCGCGCCTTCATATAGTCGATCGCGGCAATCGCGCCCCCCATCGCGTCGAGCGTCTCCAGCTCGGCGCGCGCGCCGCGTTTCAGATCCTCGACCTTGGCGGCAACGGCCGGGTTGCCGTCAAACAGATCGCCATATTCCAGCAGGTCGGTTTCATAGGCCATGATCTGCTGCATCCGCAGCGACCATTGCTGATCCCAGGGCCGCGGCAGGCCCAGCGCCTCGTTCCAGGCGGGCAGCTGCACCGCCCGCGCGCGGGCGTTTTTCGACAGCGTCACCGCCAGCATCTCGATCAGGATGCGGTAGACGTTGTTTTCGGGTTGCTGTTCGGTCAGGCCGAGGCTGTTGACCTGCACACCATAGCGGAAGCGGCGGTATTTCTCCTCCTCGATGCCATAGCGTTCGAGGCAGATTTCATCCCACAGCTCGGTGAAGGCGCGCATCTTGCACAGCTCGGTGACAAACCGGATGCCCGCATTCACGAAGAAGGAAATCCGCCCCACCATCGCCGGGAAGCCCTCGGCCGGGACCTTGGTTTTCAGATCATCGAGCACCGCGATGCCGGTCGCCAGCGCGAAGGCCAGCTCCTGCTCGGGCGTCGCACCGGCCTCTTGCAGGTGATAGGAACAGACGTTCATCGGGTTCCATTTCGGCAGCTTTTCCGCCGTATAGGCCGCAACGTCGGTGATCATCGCAAGGCTGGGCTTCGGCGGGCAGATATAGGTGCCGCGGCTGAGATATTCCTTGACCAGATCGTTCTGCACCGTGCCTTGCAGCTTGCTGACATCGGCGCCCTGCTCTTCCGCCACCGCGATATAGAGCGACAGAAGCCACGGGGCGGTGGCGTTGATCGTCATCGAGGTGTTCATCTGCTCGAGCGGGATCTGATCGAAGAGCGCGCGCATATCGCCCAGATGGCAGACCGGCACGCCGACCTTGCCGACCTCGCCCCGCGCCAGAACATGATCGCTGTCATAGCCCGTCTGGGTCGGCAGATCGAAGGCCACCGACAGGCCCGTTTGCCCCTTGGCGAGGTTCATCCGGTAAAGTTCGTTCGATTTCGCCGCCGTCGAATGGCCCGCATAGGTGCGGAACAGCCAGGGCTTGTCCCGCATCTGGTTGGCGGTGGGTTTGGCTTGATCGGTCATGGCGGCCTCCGGTCCCGGTCGAATCTGATTTCGCAAGAAAATTGCGTCTTTTGCCCTGATATGCGAAAGAATATGTCCCTGTCAATTCGCCGCAGCGCGGCGAGGCGCGGCGCAGGACGCCACGTCCGGCACAGGTCCCGCACTGGGCTCGCGCGCGCGGCCCCGCGCAGGCGCGCGAACCTTGGAATACAACGTGCGGGGCCGGGACGCAGAACCGGATGCGCGGAAATCATACATCTGATACCCGACAAATGTATGAGACACAAAATTACAAAATCGTAACGTCGGGCATTGCAATGTTGCGCGGCGAAAGTTAATCCTGCGGTCGAACCGGGCCCGATTCTGCGGCGCGGCGAAGCTAACAGGAGTTGCTCATGGCCCTCGACGTGAACACCGGAATCGCGCCCTATGAAGCGCCGGAGAAAGACCTCTACGAGATCGGCGAGATGCCGCCCCTCGGCTATGTGCCCAAGAACATGTATGCTTGGGCGATCCGCCGCGAACGTCACGGCGAGCCCGAGCAGAGCTTCCAGAAGGAAGTCGTGCCCACCTGGGAAATCGACAGCCACGAGGTGCTCGTGCTGGTGATGGCCGCGGGCGTGAACTACAACGGCGTCTGGGCCGGTCTGGGCGTGCCGATTTCGCCCTTCGACGGCCACAAGCAGCCCTATCACATCGCGGGTTCGGATGCTTCGGGGATCGTCTGGAAGGTGGGCGACAAGGTCAAGCGCTGGAAGGTCGGCGATGAGGTGGTGATCCACTGCAATCAGGACGACGGCGACGACGAGGAATGCAACGGCGGCGACCCGATGTTCTCGCCCACGCAGCGGATCTGGGGCTATGAGACCCATGACGGCTCCTTCGCCCAGTTCACCCGCGTGCAGGCCCAGCAGCTGATGCCGCGGCCCAAGCACCTGACCTGGGAAGAGGCGGCCTGCTACACGCTGACGCTGGCCACCGCCTATCGGATGCTGTTCGGTCACGAGCCGCATGACCTGAAACCGGGTCAGAACGTGCTGGTCTGGGGGGCCTCGGGCGGGCTTGGGTCCTATGCGATCCAGCTGATCAACACGGCGGGCGCGAATGCGATCGGGGTGATCTCGGACGAATCGAAGCGCGACTTCGTGATGTCGATGGGCGCCAAGGGCGTGATAAACCGCAATGACTTCAAATGCTGGGGCCAGCTGCCCAAGGTCAACACGCCGGAATACAACGACTGGCTGAAAGAGGCCCGCAAGTTCGGCAAGGCAATCTGGGACATCACCGGCAAGGGCGTGAACGTCGACATGGTCTTCGAACACCCCGGCGAGGCAACCTTCCCGGTGTCGTCGCTGGTGGTGAAGAAGGGCGGCATGGTCGTGATCTGCGCGGGCACCTCGGGGTTCAACTGCACCTTTGACGTGCGCTATATGTGGATGCACCAGAAGCGTTTGCAGGGGTCGCACTTCGCCCATCTGAAACAGGCGGCGGCGGCGAACAAGCTGATGCTGGAGCGGCGTCTGGACCCCTGCATGTCCGAGGTCTTCCCCTGGGATCAGATCCCGCAGGCCCATACCAAGATGCTGCGCAACCAGCACAAACCGGGCAACATGGCGGTTCTGGTGCAGTCGCCGCGCACCGGGCTGCGCACCTTTGAAGATGCGCTCGAGGCTGGCCCCAAGGCCTGAGCCACCGCATCCGTGACATTGCAGGCCGCGCCCCAAGGGGCGCGGCTTCGTCATTTTAGGCCGCCGCGGTTTTCGGGGCGCAGCAGCGGTTTTCGGGGGGTGGCGCGCGCGGGGCACCTGTCCAATTGGACAGGTGCCCCGCGCGGCGCCCATAATTGCCCCTGCGTCATGACGCCCGAGGCGGGTGCGCTTCACGAAACTGTAAGAAATCCGTGCCCGAAGCGTCACATCGGGCCTGTAGCCGAACCCCGCTTGCCACGGGGGTCCGGATGCAATTTGTCGTCGAAAATGTCAGCAAGGTCTTCGGCTCCAAGGCCGCGGTGGACGATATCTCCTTCGCGCTGGATCATCCCGGCTTCATCGGGATCATCGGCCGCTCGGGCGCCGGGAAATCGACCTTCCTGCGGATGCTCAACCGGCTGACCGATGCCAGCTCGGGGCGCATTCTGGTCGATGGCACCGATGTGCTGGCGCTGAAGGGCGCCGGGATGCGCGCCTGGCAAAGCCAATGCGCGATGGTGTTCCAGCAATTCAACCTCGTGCCGCGGATGGATGTCGCCTCGAACGTGCTGCATGGGCTGCTGAACCGGCGCGGCACGCTGCGCACGCTCTTCAACCTGTGGTCCGAGGCCGACATCACCCGCGCGCTGGAGATCCTCGACCGCCTCGGCATCGCCGAACAGGCCCCCAAACGCGCCGAGGCCCTGTCGGGCGGCCAGCAACAGCGCGTCGCCATTGCCCGCGCGCTGATGCAGGACCCCAAGATCATTCTGGCCGATGAGCCGATCGCCAGCCTCGACCCGATGAATGCGCAGATCGTGATGGATACGCTCAAGCGCATCAACGTCGAGGATGGCCGCATGGTCATCGCCAACCTGCACACGCTCGACACCGCGCGGCGCTATTGCGACCGGGTGATCGGGATGCGCGACGGGCGCATCGTCTTTGACGGCACGCCCGAGCAGCTGACGCTGGGTGCCGCGCGCGACATCTATGGCGCCGACGAGACCTTCTCCGAGGCCGCCACCTCCACCGCAATCGAGCATCTGGGCGGCGACGACGCCTATGCCCAGACCCTGCTTGCCACCTGAGTTCCCCGCCTCGGTCCGCCCGGACCGGGGTTTTTTCAACCGGAGACGACCATGAAGAAACTGCTCGCCATTCTGGCCGCCACGACCGCCCTTGCCGGGTCCGTCCAGGCGCAAGAGATCAAGGAATTCAACATCGGCCTGCTGGGTGGCGAAAACGCCCAGGACCGGCTGAACTCGAACGAATGCCTGCGCAAATATGCCGAAGAGACGCTGGGCGTCCCGGTCAAGCTGTTTGCCCCGGCCGATTATGATGGCGTGATCCAGGGCATGCTGGGCGGCACCATCGACATGTCGTGGCTCGGCGCCTCGGCCTATGCCAAGATCTATCTGACCGACCCGGCCGCGGTCAGCCCGGTTCTGGTCAAGACCAACCTCGACGGCTCGTTCACCTATCACTCGATCGGTTTTGCCCGCAAGGACAGCGGCATCACCAGCCTCGAGGACATGAAGGGCAAGAAATTCGGCTTCGGCGATCCGAACTCGACCTCGGGCTATCTGATCCCCTCGGTCGAGATCCCGGCGATCACCGGCGCCTCGATGGAAAACGGCGCCTATTTCGGGGAAGTCGTGTTCACCGGCGGCCACGAGCAGACCATCGTTGCGGTCAACAACGGCGACGTGGACGGCGGCGTGACCTGGGCCGATGGCCAGGGCAACTGGGAAGACGGCTACAACTCGGGCGCGCTGCGCAAGGCGGTTGATGCCGGTCTCGTGGACATGAACGATCTGGTCGAGATCTGGAAATCGAAGCCGATCCCCGAGGGTCCGGTGGTGCTGCGCACCGCGCTGCCCGAGGATGTGAAGGCGAAGATGACCGAGCTGGTTCAGGGCCTGCACGCGAAAGACCCCGATTGCGCCTATGGCGTGGCGGCGGGCGAGACCGCGGGCTTCACCCCGATCACCCACGACTATTACGACTCGATCATCGCTGTGCGCAAAGCGCAGTCGAACTGATCCCGTGATCAGACGGGCGGGGCAGCGCTGTCCCGCCCGTTTTCCGTCCCCAACGCCCTGCCCGCCCGAAGGATGACCGATGGCTGTTGCTGACCATATCCCCACCGCGGATTATCTGGCGCTGGTGCGCCGCAAGCGGCTTTATGGCGGGGTGATCCTTGTGATCTTCGTGGCGCTGATGGCCTCGGGGTTTCAGGTGGCCGATGCGCGCAATGCGGGCGGCTTCTGGAACGGCATCGCGCATATCTTCGACTTCCCCAAGGAAATCCTGTCCGAGGCGGCGCGCGACTGGCGCAACCTGCCCGGTTTCCTGTGGCAATTCCTGCCCTCGCTGATCGAGACGCTGAACATCGCCGCCGTCTCCACGCTGTTCGGCTCGGGGCTGGCGGTCGTGTTCGCGCTGCTGTCCACGCGGGGGCTGGCGCTCTGGCCGCGGGCGACCCCGGTCTTTCGCCGCGCGATGGATATCATGCGCGCGATGCCCGAGATCGTGATCGCGCTGGTGCTGATCTTTCTGCTGGGCGGCGGCCCGGTCCCGGCGATGATCGCGATCGCCTTCCACACCACCGGGGCGCTTGGCAAACTGTTTTCCGAAGTGGCCGAGAATGCCGATCTGAAGCCGGTCGAGGGGCTGCAATCGGTGGGCGGCAACTGGCTGCAACGGATGTGGTTCGGGGTGATCCCGCAGGTCGCGCCGAACTGGTCCTCCTATGCGCTGTTGCGCTTTGAAATCAACATCCGCGCCTCGGCGATCCTCGGCTTCGTGGGCTCGGGCGGGATCGGCTATGACCTGAAGACCGCGCTGCAATGGGGTCAGGGCAAATATGACGAGGTGGTCGCGATATTCCTGCTGCTGATCGTGACGATTTCGGTCGTGGACCATTTCTCGGACCGGGCCCGGGCGCGGCTGGTCAAGGGGGGGAAGATCGCATGAGCATGACCGCCACCACCGCCGATCTGCGCGCCACCGTCACCCGCAGCTTTGCCCGCCGCAAGGCGATGGCGCTGGCGGTGCCGGTCGCGATCCTCGCCTATCTGGCCTATGTCTTCGTGGCCTTCGACATTGCCGGGATCGCCAGCCGGATGCGGCCCGACAATGCCGCGGTGCTGCTGTCGGATTTCTGGTCCTACAAGACCCATGTGACGCGCGACAACCGCACCGGCGCCATGTCCGTCGCGATTGAGGGCGAACGCAAGGGCACCTGGCCCACCGGCACCGCGCCCGACTGGGTCACCCTGGGCGAGACGCCGCGCGTCGCCCTGCCGGGCAGCGATACGATCACCTTCGTGCCCGATGGCGCGGTGATCGAGCGCGCCGATTTCGGCCGGATCGAGGTTCATTCGACCGGCCGCGCGATCACCCTGACCCTGCCCGAGGGCGCGGCGATGCCCGAGTGGATTTCCGCCTCGAACACCCGCGTGAACCTCTCGGGCGAGGGGTGGCGCTTCTCGATGACCAAGGCCCGGACCGAGGTCTTCCGCTATTTCCCGGGGTGGGAGCTGTTCTTCTTCACCCTCGACAGCCCGTTCCACGGCAAATCGCTGGGCGAGATCGTGGCGCTGGCCCTGTGGGACCCACGGCTGGACCCGGCGCACAGCAATATCGCGGCCATGGCGCGGGATTTCTGGAGCAATGCGATGTGGCGCCATGGCGAAGTGGTCTGGGCGCTGGGGGAAACCGCGCTGATGGCCTTCCTTGGCACGATGGGCGCGGGGCTGATCGCCTTCCCGCTGGCGTTCTTCGCGGCTTCGAACTTCGCGCCCGCGCGGGTGCTGCGACTGGGGCTGCGGCGGCTTTTCGACTTCATGCGCGGGGTGGACGGGCTGATCTGGACGGTGATCCTGAGCCGCGCCTTCGGCCCCGGGCCGCTGACCGGGTCGCTTGCGATCCTGCTGACCGATACCGGCAGCTTCGGCAAGACCTTCTCCGAGGCGCTGGAGAACATCGACGCCAAACAGGTCGAGGGGATCCAGTCCACCGGCGCGAATGGCCTGCAACGCGCGCGCTTTGGCGTCATCCCGCAGGTGGCGCCGGTGATCCTGTCGCAGCTGCTCTATTACCTTGAATCGAACACCCGCTCGGCCACCGTCATCGGCGCGCTGGTCGGTGGCGGGATCGGTCTGTTGCTGACACAGGCGATCATCACCCAGAAGGACTGGGAAGAGGTCAGCTATTACATCATCCTGATCATCGCCATGGTGATGCTGATGGACAGCCTCTCGGGCTGGCTGCGGCGCAAGATCATCAAGGGCTGAATTTGAGTATTTGGACCAAGAAGAAGCATGGGGTTTCTTCTTGGCAAAAATACTCCCGCCGGAGGCACAATGCCAAAACTCTCCCCGACCGAGCCCCTGATCCATGAGGGCGCCAAGATCGTCAGCTCCACCTTTGGCCGCTATTGCGAGGTGGGCGCGGGGTCGATCGTGCTGAATTCCGAGTTTGGCGATTACGCCTATTGCGACCGGATGGCCGATATCGCGAATACCAGCGTCGGCAAATTCGCCAATATCGCGGCGATGACCCGGATCGGGCCGACCGATCACCCGTGGCGCAACGCGGCGCAGCATCATTTCCTCTATCGCTCGAGCTATTATTTCGACGATGCCGAGGATGATCAGACCTTCTTCGCCGCCCGTGCGGCGCGGCGCACCACGCTTGGGCCCGATTGCTGGATCGGGCATGGCGCGATCATCAAGCCCGAGGTCACCGTAGGCGCGGGCGCCATTGTGGCCTCGGGTGCGGTGGTGACGAAGGATGTCGCCCCCTTTCTGATCGTGGCGGGCTGCCCGGCGGTGCCGGTGCGGATGCGCTTCCCCGAGCCGGTGGCCGCGCGTCTGCTGGCGCTGGCGTGGTGGGACTGGGATCATGCGGTTCTGCGCGAGCGGCTCGACGCGTTCCGCGCCCTGCCCGCCGAAGAGTTTCTGGATCGGTATGAGGGCGCATAAGCCCGCCTAACCCTCGGGCGTCACGGTCAGCGCCACGCGGTCGCCCGCAAACCATGTCAGACCATATTCGACCGGGCGCCCCTCGGGGTCGATGTTGATCCCCTCCGAGCGCAAGAGCGCCGCGCCCTCGGGGACCTGCAGCAGCAGCGCGCGCGGGCCGCGGGCAAGGCGCGCGGTGATCCGGGTCGAGGCGCGGGTATAGTCGGTGACCCCCTGTTCGGCCAGCGCCGCGGTGATCGAGGCGAGCCGCTCCAGCGCCTGCGGCAGGTTCGGAAACCGCTCCGCCGGGAAGGCCGAGCGGAACACCGCCAGCGGCAGCCCATCGCCAAGGCTGACCCCCTCGATCACATGGACGCGGGTGCAGCCCAGCGCCTCGGCTTCGGCGGGGCTGGCGTGGCGGGTCTCGAGGCTGAGCACCCGCCGCGACGGGATGCGCCCCGAGGCCGAGACGTTCTGGTGAAACCGGGTGCGGCGGCCCAGCGCATAATCGGCGGGCGGGGCCTGCGCCACGAAGACCCCCGCGCCGCGGCGCGACAGCACCAGCCCCGCCGCCGCCAGATCGGCCAGCGCATGGCGCACGGTATGGCGGTTCACGCCAAAGCGCGCGGCCAGCGCGGCCTCGGTCGGCAGTTTTTCACCCGGCCGGTATTGGCCCTGCGCAATCTCGGCCCGCAGGGCTGTGGCGATGCTTTGCCAGATCGGATCGCGTTTGCTCATGGTCCTGTCACAGAAGTTTCGCTTGGCTTTTGCGGCGAGTCGCGCCTAGATTTGTCTAGTTGTATAGTAACCTAGACAAATCTGCAAGGTGTCGAGATGACGAACCCCCTCAGCCCCGATCAGGCGGCGCGGCGCGACCGGATGGGCCTGCTGGCGCGGGCCGAGGCGGCCGCGCTGGCCGCGCTGATGCCGCCCGCCCCCGCGCATCGGATGCTGCGCGCCCCCGAGGTCGGCGCGGTGATGGTGCGCGGGCGTGCAGGCGCCACCGGCGCGCCGTTCAATCTGGGCGAGATGTCGGTCACGCGCTGCTCGGTCCGGCTGGAGACCGGCGAGGTCGGGCATGCCTACGTGCAGGGCCGCGACAAGGATCACGCGCGCAATGCCGCGCTGATCGACGCGCTGGCGCAACGCCCCGAGGGCGCCGAGATCGCGCGCACTGTCCTGCGCCCCCTGGCCGAGGCCGAGGCCGCCCGCGCCCGCATCCGCGCCGAGAAAGCCGCAGCAACGCGCGTCAAATTTTTCACCCTTGTCCGCGGAGAGGATCAATGAGCCAGGATCAGGTTCTGACGGGCGGTTTCGCCGCACCCCCGCAAGAGGCCGCGCGCGCCTTTCGCGCGGCTTTGGAGGCGATGGCGCGCCCGGGCCGGGTGCAGGTTCTGACCGGCACCGAGCCGCCCGAGCCGCTGTCGGTGGCGGCGGGCACGCTGCTGCTGACGCTCTGCGATACCACGACGCCGGTGCATCTGGCGCCCTCGCATGACAGCGCGGCGGTGCGCGGCTGGATCGCCTTTCACTGCGGCGCGCCGGTGGTTTCGGCCGCAGAGGCGGCCTTTGCCGTGGGCACTTGGGACGCGTTGCAGCCGGTGTCGCGCTTTGCCATCGGCACCGCGGATTATCCCGACCGCTCGGCCACGCTGATCGTCGAAACCGAAGGCATGGCGCCGCCGAATGCGGTGCTGCGCGGCCCCGGCATCGAATGCAGCCACCCTGCCCGCCTGCCCGAGATCGCGGCCTTTGTCGCCAACCGCGCGGGCTTCCCGCTGGGCTTTGATTGCTATTTCTGCGCGGGTTCCGAGGTCATCGGCCTGCCGCGCTCGACCCTTGTGGAGGCGCTCTGATGTATGTGGCGGTAAAGGGCGGCGAACGCGCGATCGGCGCCGCGCATGAGTGGCTGGCCGAGGAACGCCGCGGCGATCCGGCGGTGCCGGAGCTGAGCGTTTCGCAGATCCGCGAACAATTGGCGCTGGCGGTCAACCGGGTGATGGCCGAGGGATCGCTTTATGACCCCGATCTGGCGGCGCTGGCGATCAAGCAAGCGCGCGGCGATCTGATCGAGGCGGTGTTCCTGATCCGCGCCTATCGCACGACGCTGCCGCGCTTTGGCGCCTCGGAGCCGGTCGAGACCGCGGCGATGGTGCCCGACCGGCGCATTTCGGCGACCTTCAAGGATGTGCCCGGCGGGCAGATCCTCGGGCCGACCTTCGATTACACGCACCGGCTCTTGGATTTCAAACTGATGGCCGAGGGCGAGGCCCCGCAGGCCCGCCGCGCCGCGCCGCGGGACGAGCCCTGCCCGCATGTGCTCTCGCTTCTGGATCGTGACGGGCTGATGGAGCCGCAGGCCCCGGGCGAGGCCACGCCCCCCGATCTGACGCGCGAGCCCTTGGAGATGCCCGCCGGGCGCCCGCTGCGGTTGCAGGCGCTGACCCGGGGCGATGAGGGCTTCGTGCTGTCGATGGCCTATTCGACGCAGCGCGGTTACGGCCGGACCCATGCCTTCGTCGGCGAGCTGCGCATCGGCCGCGTGCCGGTCGAGATGGAGATCCCCGAGCTTGGCTTTGCCGTCGAGATCGGCGCGGTCGAGCTGACCGAATGCGAGACGGTGAACCAGTTTACCGGCTCTAAATCGGAGCCCCCGCAATTCACCCGCGGTTACGGGCTGGTCTTCGGCCAGTCCGAGCGCAAGGCAATCTCCATGAGCCTTGTGGACCGCGCCTTGCGCTGGGAGGAACTGGGCGAGGAAAACACCGGCGCCCCCGCGCAGGATGCGGAATTCGTCCTCTATCACTGCGACAACATTCAGGCGACCGGGTTCCTCGAACATATCAAGCTGCCGCATTACGTCGATTTCCAGTCCGAACTGGAACTGATCCGGCGGCTGCGCGCCGAGGCGATGGGCGAAAGGGAGGCCGCGGAATGACGGCCCGGATCGACACGGTGGTTTTCGATATCGGCAATGTGCTGATCCGCTGGGACGCCCATGCCGCCTATGAGGAACGGCTGGGCGACCGCGCGGCGGTGCAGGCATTCTTCGACCGGATCGACTTCCCGGCGCTGAACCTGCGCGGCGATGCGGGCGAGAGCTTCGCCGCGCTGGCGGCGGGCTGTGCGGACCCGCAGGATGGCGCGCTTCTGGCCGCGTATCTTGCGCTTTACGACCGCACCATCCGCGAGCCGATCGAGGGCAGCTGGGCGCTGCTCGAGCGGCTGCGCGCGCGGGGTCATGCGATCCATGCGATCACCAACTGGTCGGCAGAGACTTGGCCGGTCGGGCTCGCCTGTCATCCGCGGCTGGGCACGGCCTTTGGCACGGTCATCGTCTCGGGGCAGGAACGGATGCTGAAACCCGATCCCGCGATCTTCGCGCTGCTCTGCGCGCGGGCGGGCGTCAGCGCCGGTCAATGTCTGTTCATCGACGACAGCGCCAAGAACGTTGCCGGCGCGCGCGCGGCGGGGATGGCCGCGCATCACTTCACCGGCCCCGAGGCGCTCGAGGCCGATCTGATCGAACGGGGGCTGCTGTGAGCGACCACGCCTATAATTTCGCCTATCTCGACGAACAGACCAAACGGATGATCCGCCGCGCGATCCTGAAGGGCATCGCCGTGCCGGGCTATCAGGTGCCCTTTGCCAGCCGCGAAATGCCGATGCCCTATGGCTGGGGCACCGGCGGCGTGCAGGTCACCGCGGCCTGTCTGACGCCCGAGGACGTGCTGAAGGTGATCGACCAGGGCGCCGATGACACCACCAACGCGGTCTCGATCCGGGCGTTTTTCGCGCGCACCGCGGGGGTGGCGACGACCGAGGCCACCGATCAGGCCAGCGTCATCCAGACCCGCCACCGCATCCCCGAGGCGGCGCTGACCGAAGGCCAGATCCTCGTCTATCAGGTGCCGATCCCGGAACCCCTGCGTTTTCTCGAACCCCGCGAAAGCGAGACGCGGCGGATGCATGCGCTGGAGGATTACGGGCTGATGCATGTGAAACTCTATGAGGATATCGCGCGGCACGGCGAGATCGCGACCTCTTATGCCTATCCGGTCAAGGTCGAGGGGCGCTATGTGATGGATCCCTCGCCGATTCCGAAATTCGACAACCCGAAGCTAGGCGGAATGGCGGCGATCCAGCTCTTTGGCGCGGGGCGCGAGCAGCGCATCTATGCGCTGCCCCCCTATTGCGATGTGGTCAGCCTCGATTTCGAGGATCATCCCTTCGTGGCCTCCAAGGCCGATCATGCCTGCGACCTGTGCGGGTCCGAGGTCAGCTATCTCGATGAGGTGATCGCCGACGACCGCGGCAGCCGCATGTTCTGCTGTTCGGATACCGATTACTGCGCCGGGCGCCGGGCGGCGGGCCACCGCGGGCGCCTGTCCCCCGAGGAGGTCGCATGATGGAGCGGGCTTTGAGTATTTTGTCCAAGGAAAAGCCGCAGGACGGGCCGCTGTTGCAGGTCGAGGGGCTGACGAAATTCTATGGCGCGCGGATCGGCTGTGCCGATGTCAGCTTCGATCTGTGGCCGGGCGAGGTGCTGGGCATCGTGGGCGAGAGCGGATCGGGCAAATCGACCCTGCTCAGCTGTCTGGCGGGGCATCTGAGCCCGGATCGGGGCCGGGTGATCTATGCCGGGCGCGACACGGTGAGCATGGCGGAACCCGAACGGCGGATGCTGGGGCGCACCGACTGGGCCTTCGTGCATCAGAACCCGCGCGACGGGCTGCGCATGGGGGTTTCGGCGGGCGGCAATGTGGGCGAGCGGCTGATGGCGGTGGGCGCGCGCAATTATGGAGCGATCCGCGAGGCGGCCTCGGACTGGCTCGGGCGGGTCGAGATCAGCCCGGGCCGGATCGACGACCGCCCGCGGCAGTTCTCGGGCGGGATGCAGCAACGCCTGCAGATCGCGCGCAATCTGGTCACCGGGCCGAAGCTGGTCTTCATGGACGAGCCGACGGGGGGCCTCGATGTCAGCGTTCAGGCGCGGCTTCTGGACCTGTTGCGGGGCCTTGTGCGCGACATGGGGCTCGCGGTGATCATCGTCACCCATGATCTGGCCGTCGCGCGGCTTCTGGCGCATCGGCTGATGGTGATGAAGGACGGCCGCGTGATCGAGGCGGGCCTGACCGATCAGGTTCTGGACGACCCGCAGGCCGCCTATACCCAGCTGCTTGTCTCTTCCGTGTTACAAGTCTGACCTAAACCCCAGCCGATGGACAAGACGATGATCGAGATCGAGAACCTATCGAAGCGTTTCACCCTGCACAATCAGGGGGCTGCGGTGATCGAGGTGATGACGGGCGCGCAATTGCGCGTGGCGCGGGGCGAATGCGTGGCCCTGACCGGCCAGTCGGGCGCGGGCAAATCCACGCTGATGCGGATGATCTACGGCAATTATCTGGCCGCGGGCGGGTCGATCCGCGTGGGCGGTCTGGATGTCACCCGCGCCACCCCGCGTGAGGTGATCGCGCTGCGCCGCGAGACCTTGGGCTATGTCAGCCAGTTCCTGCGCGTGGTGCCGCGCGTGCCCACCCGCGCGGTGGTGGCCGAGCCGCTGCTGGCGCTGGGGCATGCCCCCGGGGCGGCCTTCGCCCGGGCCGAGGCCCTGCTTGCACAGCTCAACATCCCCGAGCGGCTTTGGGGGCTTTCGCCCACGACCTTCTCGGGCGGCGAGCAACAGCGGGTGAACATCGCGCGCGGCTTTGCCCATGGCTATCCGGCGCTGCTGCTGGATGAGCCGACCGCCAGTCTGGATGCGCTCAACCGCGAGGTGGTGCTGAGCCTGATCGAAGAGGCCAAGGCCCGCGGTGCGGCGATCATCGGCATCTTCCATGACGAGGCGGCGCGCGCGCGTGTCGCCGACCGCGAAATCGACGTGACCGGATTCACCCCCAGAAAGGCCGCCTGATGATCCACCAGACCCCGCCTGCGCAAAACGCCCGCCTCTTCGCCGTTGTCGGTCCCTCGGGGGCGGGCAAGGATACGCTGTTGCGGCTGGCCTGCGCGCAGGTGCCGGGTCTGCATCTGGTGCGCCGGGTGATCACGCGCCCGCCCTCGGCGGCGACCGAACCCTTTGAAAGCGCCAGCGAAGAGGCCTTTGCCGAGCGGCAGAAGGCGGGCGAATTCGCGCTCGATTGGCCCGCGCATGGGCTGCGCTATGGCATCCCGCGGACGGAACTTGCGCCGCTTGAGCGCGGGGAAACGGTGCTCTTCAACGGTTCGCGCAAGGCGCTGCCGCAGGCGTTGCAGGCCTTTCCCGGGATGGGGGTGATCCTGATCACCGCGCCCGTCGAGGTGCTGGCGGACCGGCTGGCCGCGCGCGGGCGCGAGAGTGCCGAGGATATCGCGGCGCGGCTCGACCGCGCGGGCTTCGAGCTGCCCGGCGGCATCCGCGGCCGGGTGGTGATCAACGACACGACGCCCGAGGTGGGCGCCGCGCGGCTGATCGCGGCGCTTCAGCTGGCCAGCGCGTGACGGCTGAGCAGATGGAACCGGCCCGCCTCATCCTCGCCGTAAAGGCAGAGCGCATCGACCGCGAAAGGCCGCGGCAGATGGGGGGTGAACCAGTCTTCGGCCGCGGCGCGCAGTCGCGCCAGCTCTTCGGGCGGCAGATCGCCGCTCAGCGTCATGTGAAAGCGGAATTCGTCCAGCACGTAAGGGTAGCCGAAGACGCCCAGCAATTCGCGCTGGCGGGGCGTCATCGTCTCGGGGCGGCGCTTGGCGATCTCGGCCTCGGTCAGGGGCGCGCGGAACGGCTCGAAGCGGGTCACCACCTCGGCGCAAAGCGCCCCCAGCGCGGCCTCGGACCCGTCGGGGCGCAGCGCCAGAAACCGCCCGCCCAGCGCATCGAGCCGCAGCCCGGGCAGCTCGACCGCGGCCAGATGCGCCGCCTCGGCGGCGAGCGCCTCGGCCAGATCGTCGGCATCGACCCCGGGCGCGAGGCGAAACGGCGCCTTCATCGTGGCGTGAAAGCCGTATTTGCGCGGCGCGCGGGTGGCCTCTTCCAGACCCTCGATCGGCGGTTGCGGGGTGGGGCGGCCGGCCTCGACATCCCAGCCGAGCCATTCGGCTGCGGCCTGCATCAGCGGACCTGCGGGCGGGGCGAAGTAAATCGCATAGCGTTTCATCTGATCCATAGTTTCCCCTTGGCAGGCGCGCGTGACAGGCCGATGACACCGGCGCCGCGCGGCCCTATCTCTTCCCTCCGAACCCTGAGGACGACCAGACCATGACCGAAGCCGTCACCCTTGCCAATGCCACCCTTGTTCTGCCCGGAGAGGTGATCACCGGATCGCTGCATCTTGCGGGTGACAAGATCGCCGCGATCGATCATGGCACTGCCGTGCCGCCGGGTGCCATCGATTGCGGGCGCGATCTGGTGATGCCGGGGCTGATCGAGCTGCATACCGACAACCTCGAAGGCCATATCGAGCCGCGCCCCAAGGTCGACTGGCCCCATGCCGCGGCGATCATCGCGCATGATGCGGAACTGGCGAGCGTGGGAATCACGACGGTTTTTGACGCGCTGCGGGTGGGGTCGGTCGTCTCGAACGAGAAGGCGAATTACGGCGAATATGCCCGCGCTCTGGCCAGCGAGATCCTAGATCTGCGCGGCCGGGGCGCGCTGCGGATCAGCCATTACCTGCACCTGCGGGCCGAGACCTGTTCCGAGACGCTGCTCGATGAGCTTGCGAAATTCGGCCCCGAGGACCGGATCGGCATCGTGTCGCTGATGGACCACACCCCGGGCGAGCGGCAATTCCGCGATGTGACCAAGCTGCGCGATTATGTCTGCGGCAAGCACGGGCTGAGCCAGGCCGAGTTTGACGATCATGTCGCGGGTCAGATCGCGCTGAAGGAACGCCTTGGTGCAGCGCACGAAGCCGCCAGCGTCGCCGCGGCGGCGCGCTTTGGCGCGGTGCTGGCCAGCCATGACGACACCACCGCCGATCAGGTCGCGCATTCGGCCCGGGTCGGGGTGTCCTTCGCCGAATTTCCGACCACGCTGGAGGCGGCGCGGGCCTGTCATGCGCAGGGGATCGCGGTGATGATGGGCGCGCCGAACCTGATCCGGGGCGGGTCGCATTCCGGCAATGTGGCCGCGCATGAGCTGGCCGAGGCAGGGCTTCTCGATATCGTCAGCTCGGACTATGTGCCCTCGGCGCTCTTGTCTGCCGCGCTTTTGCTGGGCGATCTCTGGGGCGATGTGGCGCGCGGGATCGCGACCGTCACCGCGGCGCCCGCGCGCGCCGTGGGGCTGGCCGACCGCGGCCGGATCGAGGTTGGCCTGCGCGCCGATCTGATCCGGGTGCGGCGGATTGGCGGCGCGGGGGCGGTGCGCGGGCTCTGGGTTCAGGGGCAGCGGATGGGCTGAGCGCCCGGGTTTCGGAAATCCACGCCCGAAAATCGGCGTCATGGCGGCGGGATCGGTGCTAGTCTGGGGTCATGCTGTTTTCCTTGCCCGACCCCGACACCCTCTATCAGGCGCTGCTGGCGCGCGATGACCGTTACGACGGTCAGGCCTTCGTCTGCGTGGCCTCGACAGGCATCTTCTGCCGCCTGACCTGCCCCGCGCGCAAGCCTTTGCGTGAGAACTGCACCTTTCACGGCACGGTCGCCGAGTGCATCGCGGCGGGCTTTCGCCCCTGCAAGCGCTGCCACCCGATGGCCCCCGCCGCGGGCGCCGATCCGGCCATCGCGGCGCTGCTGGCCGCGCTCGAGGCCGATCCCGCGCATCGCTGGTCCGAGGGCGAGATAGCCGCGCGGGGGTTTGATCCATCGACCGTGCGGCGGGCCTTTCGGCGGCAGTATGGGATGACCTTTCTGGAACTGGCGCGCCAACGCCGCCTGCGCGAGGGGTTCGAGGTGATCGCGACCGGTGGGCCGGTGATCGCGGCGCAGCTGGAGGCGGGGTTCAGCGCGCCCAGCGCCTTTCGCGCGGCCTTCGCCCGGCTTCTGGGCGTGGCGCCGGGGCGGCTCGACGCGGAGGCCAGCCTGCGCGCCAGCTGGATCGCGACGCCCTTGGGCGACATGATCGCGGTCGCCAGCCGCAGCCATCTGCATCTGCTGGAATTCACCGGGCGCAAGGCGCTGCCCGCGGAACTGCGGCGGCTGCATCAGGGCACTGCGGGGGGCATCGGGCTGGGACGCTTTGCCCCGCATGAGCAGGCCGAGGCGGAACTGGCCGATTTCTTCGCGGGCCGCTCGGCGCGGTTCGCGACGCCGCTGCACCAGCCGGGCAGCGCGTTTGCGCAAAGCGTCTGGGCGGCACTGTGCGAGATCCCGGCAGGCGAAACCCGCAGCTATGCCGAGATCGCCGCCGCCATTGGCCGCCCCAGCGCCACCCGCGCCGTGGCCCGCGCGAATGGCGCCAATCAGATCGCGCTGATGGTGCCCTGCCACCGGGTGATCGGCGCGGACGGCTCGCTGACCGGCTATGGCGGGGGCCTGTGGCGCAAACAGCGCCTGCTGGAGTTCGAGCGCGCCTATCGCACCGCCTGAGCCGGGCCCGCAACGGGGCTGGGCGGCGCGGCTTCCGCCGCCACCCGCAGCCGCCGCATCTGCACGATCTGCAGCGCGGCGCGGTGGGCGGGCACGGTGCGGAAAATATCGCGCATCATCCGCGCATCGGCCCTGAGCCCCGCCCAGAGCCCGAATTTCGTGTGCTTGAAGGGGCTTTCGACCTCGGGCCAATGCACCACAGCGATGCGCGCGGCGCGGCCGATCAGCATGCGGTTCATATGCACCTCGAGCCCGAAGCGCGGCAGCGCGCGCAGCCCCTCGCCCGCCAGAAGCCAGTCGCGGCGCAAGACCCGCTCGCCCGAGATGTAATCGAGCCCGATCGCCCGCCACAGCCCCGGCGCATTGCGGCGCAGGCTGATCGAGACATCGGCGCGGCCCTCGCGCACCGGGGCGGCCAGCGCCGCGAGATGCTCGGGCGCAAGGCCGATCAGGTCGCTGTCCAGAAGCATCACCAGATCATGCGCGGCGGCCTCGATCCCGGTCGCCACCGCAAAGGTCTTGCCGCGGTTCTCGGGCAGCCGGATCAGCCGCACCCCCGAAACGCCCGCGACCACCTCGGCCGTGCCATCGGCGGAACCGTCATCGACCACGATCACCTCGTCGATCATCGGGTGACCGACGACCGAGGCCAGGACGCGGGCGATCCGCGGGGCCTCGTTATAGGCCGGGATGACGCAGCTCAGGCGCATTCACTTGGCCCCCATTCACTTCGCACCCGGGCGCGCGGGCTCGGCCGCCATCGCGGTGCCGCGCCACTCGAACCCGCGCCGCGCCCAGGTCGCAGCCCAAAGTGCAGGCAGCGCCAGATCGCGCAGCACCATCGCCAGCAGATCGCGCGGCCCGGCCGGCCAGCCCGCCACGCGGGCAAGGATCACCTCAGCCCCATACCACAGCACCAGCGCCGGCAGCAGCCAGAGCGGTGCCACGACCGCCAGCGCCAGCATCGGCACCACCGGCCCCACAAGAATTTCCAGCGCAAAGAGCCCCGGAAAACCGTCGCGGCGCACCCGGCTCCAGCGCAGCTGGCGGTCCCAGACGGCGCGCGCGCTGCGGGACCCGATCGGCTGGGCAAAGGGCGTGCGGGTCAGCCGCACCTGCAACCCCTGATCGCGCACCACCTTGGTCGAGGCGACATCCTCGGCCAGATTGCGCCCGAGCGTCGCCAGCCCCCCCGCGCCATCAAGCACATCGCGGCGCCAGAACAGCGTCTTGCCCTGCGCAAAGCCATTGCCCAGCGCATCCGAAGCCAGCTGCCAGCGCGCCTGAAAGCTGTTGAGAAAGGCGCATTCGACCGCGCCCCAGAGGTTGCCGGGACGCAAGCCCGCGGGGGGGCTGGTGACAAGCCCGGTGCCCGGGGTCCAGGCCGTCAGCAGGCGCTGAAAATAGTCGCGCGGCAGCATCAGGTTCGAATCGGTCATCGCGATATAGTCGCCCCGCGCCACCGCCCAGCCCTTGGCCAGATTGTTCAGCTTGGGGTTGGTGCTGATCAGATCTTCGCCGATCAGCAGTTGCGCAGGCACGCCCGGATGCGCGGCGGTCAGGCGGCGCACCAGCGCCACCGCCGGATCGCTTTCCCGCGCGGCGCAGAAGATCACCTCGTAATCGGGATAATCCAGCGTGAAGGAAGACCCCAAAGTCTCTTCATCGAAGGGATCGAGCCCGCAGACCGGCCGCAGGAGCGTGATGAACGGCCGCCCGGTCAGACCACGGGCGCGCCCCGGCACCAGATAACGCCAGAGCGAAAGCCCCACGCCCGCAAGCTGCAGCCCCAGAAGAAAAACGACAAGCGCCGAGAGCGCCAGAAGGATCAGCGTCAAGAGGTCCCCTCCGCCGCCGGGCGCAGCTCGCCCAGCGTCTCGGGCGCCGCCACCGGCACCCATTGCAGCATCCGCAGCGCGCCGTCATGGCCCTCGGCCAAAGCGGTCAGGCTGTCCACCCAATCGCCGCAATTGGCATAGAGCAGCCCCTCGGTCTCGTGCAGCGCGGCCTTGTGGAAATGGCCGCAGATCACGCCATCAAGGCCCGCACCGCGCGCCAGAGCGATCAGCCGCGCCTCGAAGCCGTTGCCGATCGTCATCAGCGTGTTCACCCCGGAAATCATCGCCTCGATGATCCCGCGCTCGCGCGTCAGATGCAGCTGGCGGCGCAGCCAGGCATCGGTGGCGCGCAGCGCAGCATCGGCGCGCGAGCCGATCCGCGTCATCACATGCCAGCGGAAGATCCGCGCATCGCATTGATCGCCATGCAGCACCAGATAGCGCTGGCCGTCGGCCGCCTCGTGGATCACGCTCTCGGCCAGTTCGAACCCGTCACAGGGCGCGCCATAATAGCGCTTCATCGCCACATCATGGTTGCCCGGCAGATAGACCACCCGCACGCCGTCGCGGGCGCGGGTCTTCAGCTCGGCCAGAATCGCGTCATGCGTCGCGCTCCAGTGCACCGTGCCGATATGCCAGATATCGAGGATATCGCCGACCAGATAGATGGTCTCGGCCTCGGTCTCCTGCAGGAAGCGCAGGAAATCCGCAGCGCGGCTGCCGCGTGCGCCCAGATGCAGATCGGACACGAAGAGGCTGCGGAGCTGCCGCCGGGGCAGAATGCGCGTTTGCGTGGCCACCATCGCTCGTTCCTCACTGATCCCAGTGCCTTGCCGCTTCCTGCCAAGGGGACAAGACGCTGCCATGACACCAATATGACAATAGCGTAACATTCACTGCAACGCAGCGCGGAGCGGTTTGTTCCGCAAGATTTCGTGATCTTGGGGCGCCTGACGCCTAAATCGTCAGCAGCAGCGCCGGTTCGCGCCCGGAACTGAAGAGCCATGCCGCCCGGATCGCCCGCGACACCGGCAGCGCCGCGCATCGCCAAAGGCAGGCCGCGGGTGGCGCAAGCCGCATCATAAGGG
>JACXUS010000189.1 GCA_014763785.1 Sphingomonadales bacterium
TGTCGAGGTGCTGACGCCGCGCCAAAGCCCCCGCCATAAAGGCCGGGCGGCGTCAGCACCTCGACATGGGCCGCGGGCAATTCGTCGATGAAGCGCGAGGGCAGCTGGCTTTGCCACTGGCCGTAAACCCGGCGGTTGCCGGCAAAGGAAATCGTGCAGAGCTCTTCGGCGCGGGTGATGCCGACATAGGCCAGCCGGCGCTCCTCCTCGAGCCCCTTCTGCCCGGTCTCGTCCATCGCGCGCTGGCTCGGGAACAAGCCATCCTCCCAGCCCGGCAAAAACACCACCGGAAACTCCAGCCCCTTGGCGCCATGCAGCGTCATGATCGAGACCTTGTCGTCGCTTTCCGAACTGTCATTGTCCATGATCAGCGCGACGTGCTCGAGGAATCCCTGAAGGTTTTCAAACTGTTCCAGTGCCTTGACCAGTTCCTTGAGGTTCTCGAGCCGCCCCGGCGCCTCGGGCGTCTTGTCGTTGAGCCACATCTCGGTATAGCCCGACTCCTCGAGGATCGTCTCGGCCAATAGAACGTGGTTTCCGTTTAAAATGTCGATCTTCTGGTCAATGACCTGTAGGCGAGATTTGTGCTCTTTCACCTCTCGCTCAATTGCGAAGCACCGAGCTTCCCGTTCCGTTTTCGTAGTGGAGCGATTTTCTGTATCATCCGTGAGAAACGCCAGCTGCTCTGTTAATTCACTCATCGCATCTACAACGGCAGACCGCTCCTGAGTTAAAAGCCCGATTTCGTATTTATCGTTTACTTTAGATACAAAGTAGTGCCAGCGGTCGATCCCCTCGACGAAGGCGCGCAGCTGCCCCGCGCCCTTGCCGGTGATCTCACCCGCCGCCAGCGCCGCCTGCGCGCCCTCGAGCAGGCTCACCCCCGCCTCGCGCGCCGCGCGCTGGATCACCTGCTGCGCCTTGTCGCCGAGGCCACGCTTGGGCGTGTTCACCACCCGCTCGAAGGCCAGATCGTCCTCGGGCGAGACGGCAAGCCGGAAATAGGCCATCGCATCGCGGATCTCCATCCGCTCGTAGAACCGCGGCCCGCCGATCACCCGATAGGGCAGACCGATCGACAGAAACCGATCCTCAAACGCCCGCATCTGATGGCTCGCGCGCACCAGAATCGCCTGATCGTTCAAGGCGATACGCCCCAGCGGCCGGTGCCCTGCGGCAAAGGCCTCGATTTCTTCACCGATCCAGCGCGCCTCTTCCTCGCCATCCCAATGGCCGATCAGCCGCACCTTCTCACCGCCCTTCGCCTCGGTCCAGAGCGTCTTGCCGAGCCGCCCCTCGTTTGTCGCGATGAGCCGCGAGGCCGAGGCGAGGATATGCTCGGTCGAGCGGTAATTCTGTTCCAGCCGGATCACCTCGGCGCCCGGAAAATCCTTCTCGAAGCGCAGGATGTTGCCCACCTCGGCGCCGCGCCAGCCATAGATCGACTGGTCATCGTCACCGACGCAGCAGATGTTGCGATGCCCCTGCGCCAGCAGCCGCAGCCAGAGATACTGGGCGACGTTGGTATCCTGATATTCGTCCACCAGAATATAGCGGAACCAGCGCTGATATTGCGCGAGGATGTCGGCATGGGTCTGGAAGATGGTGACGACATGCAGCAGCAGATCGCCGAAATCGACCGCATTGAGCGTGCGCAGCCGCTCCTGATAGGCGGCGTAAAGCTCCGATCCGCGGTTGTTGAAGGCCGCCGTCTCGCCACCGCGCACCCGGTCGGGCGTCAGCGCGCGGTTCTTCCAGCCGTCGATCAGGCCAGCCAGCTGCCGCGCGGGCCAGCGTTTTTCATCCATATTGGCGGCCAGGATCAGCTGTTTCAGCAGCCGGATCTGATCGTCGGTGTCCAGAATGGTGAAGTTCGACTTCAGCCCGACCAGCTCGGCATGGCGGCGCAAGAGCTTCACACAGACCGAATGGAAGGTGCCAAGCCACGGCATCCCCTCGATCGACCCGCCCAGAAGCTTGCCGATCCGCTCCTTCATCTCGCGCGCGGCCTTGTTGGTGAAGGTCACGGCGAGGATCTCGTTGGGGCGCGCGCGGCCCTGATGGATCAGATGCGCGATGCGCGTGGTCAGCGCCTTGGTCTTGCCGGTGCCTGCGCCCGCCAGCATCAGGACGGGACCGTCGAGCGCCTCGACCGCCTGCCGCTGCGCCGCGTTCAGCCCCTCGAGATAGGGCACAGGGCCACCCCGCGCGGCCATCATCGCCCGTGCAGACAGGCTCAGCGCCCCTTCGAATGCGTCATCATCATCAAACCCGTTCATGGCCCCATCTTAGCCGCAGAGCCGCCCGAGTCCAAGACCCATGTTCCGCGAATGTTCACGTTCAATTTGGGGCTCTGCCCCCGCCCGTTCCGGGCTCCCCCGGGATATTTGGACACTGTTGAGATCAAGGTCTCTTCTCCCTCAACAGTGCGGAAATATCCTCGGGGGGTGTGGGGGGCAGACAGCCCCCCGGCGCGCTCTCAACCGCGATGATGCAGGGAGGCGAAGAGCTGCGGATCAAGGCTTTCCGAGGCAAAGGTCGGCCCCTCGGTCAGCAGCGCCACCGCGTCGTGGCTGTGCAGGCTTTCCTGATGGCTCGCCACCACGCGGAAATCGCCCACCCGCGGATCGGCCAGCAGCCCCGCCGCAAAGGCGCGCACCGCATCCTCGACGAAGATCGGATGGGCGGCGTTCAGCTCGGCAAAGGCCTGCTCATCCTCGCGTTTCACCATCACCTGCGTCTCGGTCGGCACGGCGGCGCGGGCGATCTCGATCAGATCCTCGAACCACAGACAGCCGTCCGGGCCGCAGGGCTCCTGCACGACCGATATCCGCGCCACCGAGCGCTGCGAATGCGGCGTCGCCAGCTGGCCGCGCGCCATCCGGGCGTGTTCGCTCAGCTCGAGCGAACAGGGGCAGGTCGAGGAATAGACGTAATCGAGATGGATCACATTGCAACGCAGCCCGGCGCGGTCGATCTGCTCCAGCGCGATATCGTAATATTGCCAGCCCGAAAGCCCCGAGCGCAGGCTGGCCACCCGCGCGGGGAAGGAAAACCGCATCGACAGCCGCGCGTCAAAGCTCTCCAGATGGTCCTTGTAATCATCGACGGCGGCCCCCATCACCGCGCCGGAAAAGGCGGTTTCGGCATGGGCATAGAAGCTGCGCATGATGCGGCTCATGTTGATGCCCTTCTTCTCCGCCTCAAGGCTGACGGTGCCGGTCACGCTGGTTTCCAGCGCGATCTCGCCCCCCTCCCGCAGCCGATAGCGGATCGGCAGGCGGAAATTCGAGATGCCGACATGTTCGATGCGCGCCTTGGCGCCGACGATCAGGCTGGCGGGGCCGTTCTGCAGATCGGGCAGGCTCGCCTTATAGGCGGCGTCCACCGTGAACCCGGCATCATACTGGCGCCGCAGATCGGGGTAATTGCCCAAGGGCGCATCGGGCAAGAGCCGCGCGATCGCCGGATCGAGGCGCGCGACCTCGGCCGGATCGGCCGCCGCGGCCCAGGCGCGCAGCAGCGCCAGCGCCTCTTCGGCCGATTTCGCATCGGGGGTGACCCGGTTTTGCAGGTTCATCGCGCGCTCCTTCGGCTGCCGTGGGGTCACAGATAGGCAACCGGGACCAAAAGCCAAGGGGAAACGGCCCGTCTCCGATCAAACGGCCCCCGATCAAACGGCCCCTCAGGCCGCGGCCAGCGCCCGGCGGATATCAGCCACGAGATCCGCGCCATCCTCGATCCCCATCGAGATGCGCACCAGCCCCGGGGTGATGCCGACCAGCGCGCGATCCTCATCGCTCAGGTTCTTGTGCGTGGTCGTCGCCGGATGCGTCGCGATCGAGCGCGCATCGCCAAGGTTGTTCGAGATCAGAACCACCTCGAGCGCGTTGAGGAAGCGGAAGGCCGCCTCCTTGCCGCCCTTGAGATCGAGGGCCACCATCGTGCCACCCGAGCCCATCTGATCCATCGCCAGCGCATGCTGCGGGTGATCCATCAGCCCGGGATAGATCGCGCGGTTGAGCTTCACATCGCCCGCAATCGCACTGGCCACGGCCGCCGCATTGGCCGCCTGCGCCCGCACCCGCAGATCCATCGTCTGCAGCCCGTTCAGCATGATCCAGGCATGGAACGGGCTCATCGCGCCGCCGGTATGCTTCACATAGGTTTCGAGCGGCCCGCGGATATAGTCGCGCGTGCCCAGCACCACGCCGCCCAGCACCCGCCCGCCGCCATCGACATGTTTGGTCGTCGAATAGACGATCACATCGGCGCCCAGTTCGACCGCGCGCGAGAAGATCGGCGAGGAGAAGGCGTTATCCACCACCACCACCGCGCCGCCCGCATGCGCGATCCGCGAAACCCCGGCGATGTCGATCACCTCAAGGCCGGGGTTCGAGACGCTCTCGAAGAAGCAGACCTTGGTATTCGGTCGCATCGCTGCCGACCAGGCGCTGAGGTCCGTGCCGTCGATCAGGCTCACCTCGACGCCGAAACCGCCAAGCACCTTGAGCACATGCAGGCAGGACCCGAACATCTGCCGCGCCGCGACGATATGATCGCCCGCTTTCACAAGGCTTGTCAGCGCGCCGTTGATCGCCGCCATCCCGCTGGCGCAGCCAAAGGCATCCTCGGTGCCCTCGATCGCGGCCATCCGGTCCTCGAACATCCGCACGGTCGGGTTGCCATAGCGGGCATAGATGAAGTCATCCGCGCCTGCGCCCAGAAACCGCGCCTCGGCGGCTTCTGCCGAGGGATAGACGAAGCCCTGCGTCAGAAAGATCGCCTCGGCCATTTCGCCATATTGGCTGCGGCGGGTGCCGGAATGGACGAGTTTCGTGCGGCGGTTCCAGTCGCTGGACATCGGCGGGCCTTTCGGGTTGCTGGGCCTATCGGCTTTCGGGTGGCTTGGCCTAACGCCGCGGCCTGTCTGCGTCAACCGGCCGCAGCGCGCGGCGCGCGCAATTCGGCCTTCTATGCAAGGGTCTGAATGGGTTGCCCCGGCCCTTGCCGCCGCCCGCCCGCGCGCCAGATGTGACGGGCAACCCCGGAGGCACCGCATGATCGATCTCTATTACTGGCCCACGCCGAACGGCTGGAAAATCTCCATCGCGCTCGAGGAAATGGGCCTGCCCTATCGCACCCATCTGGTGAATATCGGGGCGGGCGAACAATTCGCGCCCGCGTTTCTGGCGATCTCGCCCAACAACCGGATGCCGGCGATTGTCGATCCCGAGGGGCCGGATGGCGCGCCGGTCTCGGTCTTTGAATCGGGGGCGATCCTGCAATATCTGGCGCGCAAGACCGGCCAGCTTTACGGCACGACCGAACGCGAGCGGATCGCGGTCGAGGAATGGCTGTTCTGGCAGGTGGGCGGCCTTGGGCCGATGGCCGGTCAGGCGCATCACTTCCTGAAATATGCGCCCAATATGGAGCCGCCGAATGACCTGCCCTATGCCAAGGACCGCTACCGCGCCGAGGTTGCGCGGCTGTACGGCGTGATGGACCGGCGGCTGGCGGACAACCGCTATCTGGCGGGGGATTTCTATTCCATCGCCGATATCGCCTGCTGGGGCTGGGCCTCGCTCTGGCAGGGGCAAGAGCAGACCCTGGACGACAAGCCCAACCTGAAACGCTGGCTCGATGAGCTCGCCGCCCGCCCCGCGGTGCAGCGTGGCCGCGTGCTTTCGGCCGAGGCGCGCAGCGATGTGGCCACCGACAAGGCCGCGCAAAAGGTGCTCTTCAAGCGGTAAAGGGTAAGGGGGCCGGGGCGGAGG
>JACXUS010000500.1 GCA_014763785.1 Sphingomonadales bacterium
TACTGGACGTTGGCGCCGACGACGGCGTCCCAGCCGCCGGTCACGGCGTCTTTGTTGGCGCCCTGTTCCTCGATGGTCGGGAAATAGGCTTTCGCATAGCCCTCGGCCGGGGGCAGCGCGTCGATCAGCTCTTGCGGGATCTTGCCGGCCGCGGCCATCGCGTTGAAGCGCGCCGGGTGGCAATAGCCCTTGAGCCAGCCGAGCTGACCTTCGTCCGAATAGAGATACTCCATCCACAGCTTCGCGGCATTCGGATGCGGCGCATGGGCCGAGATCGCCTGCACATAGACGCCCGCCAGAACGCCGGTCTGCGGCACAACGACTTCAACCGGCGGGTTGCCCGCCAGCGTGTCGCGCGCCGAGAGCGCGTTATAGTCCCACATCACGACGATCGGGGTCGCGCCCTGGGCCAGCGTGCCCGCCTTGCCGATGACCGGCACGAAATTGCCGCTCGCGTTCAGCTCCTTGAAATACTCAAGGCCCGCCTCGCCCGAGGCCTTGCCCGCTTCGGCGCCTTTCGACAGACCCGCCGCCAGAACCGCCAGGATCGCCTGGTTCGAGGCGCGCGGATCGCCCGCCAGAGCGACCTGACCGTTATATTCGGGCTTGAGCAGATCGGCCCAGTCGGCGGGGGTATTCTCGACCAGATCCTTGTTCACCATGAAGGACATGACGCCGTAATAGTCGCCATACCAATAGCCCTCGGCATCCTTCACCGCATCCGGGATCTCATCCCAGGTCGAGACCTTGTAGGGCTGGATCAGCCCCTCGTCCTTGGCCTGCGGGCCGAAGGACAGGCCCACGTCGATCACGTCGGGCGCCTGCGGGCCGGTGTTGCCCTTGTTGGCGCGGATCGCTTCCAGCTCATCGGCCGAGCCCGCATCGGGGTTCAGCTCGTTCACGGTGATCTCGGGGTATTTCGCCTTGAAGCCCGCGATCACATCGCCATAGCCGCACCAGTCATGCGGCAGCGCGATGGTGGTCAGCATGCCTTCGGCCTTGGCCGCCGCTTCCAGCGCGGCCAGATCCTGCGCAGAAACCAGCGCGGTCGAGGCCATCAGCGCAGCCGCGCCAAGGGTCCAGCATTTCAGATTGGTCATCATCCGGGTCACTCCCTGTCGGTTGGTGGTGCCGATATCGGCTCGCTGTGTATCGGCTTCGTGACAGGAAGCGCGATATTGACTGATTAATCAATAATTCTTTTCAACCCGCGCCACTTTCCCCAAGGGCAGGCCGTCAGGGCCTGCGCGGCACCCCCGCCCCGCCCACCAATCC
>JACXUS010000190.1 GCA_014763785.1 Sphingomonadales bacterium
GCTCGGGCCGCTTCTGGTGGTGGCGGGGGTGGCGCTGGGGCAGTGGCGGCCGCTGGGCCATCCGGTGCAATTCCCGATGAAGCTGCGCCAGATCTTCGTGCCGATCATCGGGGTCTCGATCGGGGGCAATTTCACGCCCGATATTCTGGCCGAGGCGGCGCAGTGGTGGCCCTCGCTGCTGGCGCTGACCTTGTTCATTCCGGTGGCGCATGTGATCAGCTTTCGCGCGGTGCGGGCGACCGGGCTCGTCGATCCGGTCACGGCGTTTTTCGGCACCGCGCCCGGCGGGCTGATCGAGACGGTGCAGATGGGCGAGGAGAGGGGCGGCGATCCGGCGATGCTGACCATGCTGCAATTCCTGCGGCTGATCGTGACGCTGGTGGCGGTGCCGATCTTCTTTTCGGTGATGACCGGGCATCTGGTCGGCTCGGCCGGGGGCGCGAGCCTGTCGCGCGCGCCGAAGACGCTGGCCGATCTGCCGTGGCTGATCGGGGCGGGGGTGCTGGGCGGGGTGCTTGGCTGGCGGCTGAAGCTGCCCGGGGGCATGGTGACCGGGCCGATCCTGATCTCGGCCATCGTGCATCTGAGCGGGCTGGCGCAGGGCAACCCGCCGGGGTGGCTGGTGAATGCGACGCAGGTGGTGATCGGGGTCTCGCTCGGGGTGCGGTTCGCGGGGATGCCGCTTGGGCGGTTCTGGCTCGCGATCCGGCTGGCGGGGCTGTCGACGGCGCTCTCGATCGGGCTGGCGGCGATCTGTGCCTTTGGGCTGGCGCGGTTCGTGGCCGAGCCGCCCGCCGCGGTGTTTCTGGCCTTCGCGCCGGGCGGGCTGATCGAGATGTCGCTGATCGCGCTCAGCCTGCAGATGAGCGTGGTCTATGTCACCGCGCATCACGCCTTGCGCATCCTGCTGGCGGTCGCGGTGGCGCGCGGGCTCGCGCCGCGGCTGGCGAAGTGAGGGGCGCCGCCCCTCTGCTCCTGCGGAGCATTCACCCCGGGATATTTGGGCACTGTTGAGAATAGCCGTCCCTCTCCTCAACAGTGTCCAAATATCCCGGGGGGAGGCGAAGCCGGGGGGCAGGGCCCCCCTCGCGCTCAGTACCCCCGCGCGCGGTCAACCAGATGCAGGAGGGGCTCGCCCGCCTCGGACCGGCGGATGTTTTCCGCGATCACGCGGGCAGCCGAGAGCGGCCGGGTCGCGGCGGCGATATGGGGCGTGACGGTGACGCGGGGATGCGCCCAATAGGGGTGATCGGCGGGCAGGGGCTCGGTACGGAAGACATCGAGCGTGGCCTGCCCGACCCGGCCCGCATCGAGTGCCGCAAGCAGCGCCGCATCGTCGATCAGCGTGCCGCGGCCGGGGTTCAGGATCACCGCGCCTTGGGGCAGCAGGGCGAGCGTTTCGGCGTTGAGCAGGTTTTCCGTCTCGGGCGTATTGGGCAGGATCGTCACGAGGATCTCGGCGCGGGCAAGGGCCGTGCGCAGCCCCTCGGGGCCCGAAAGGCAGTCGATCCCGGGGATGTCCTTCGGCGTCCGGCTCCAGCCGGTGACGGCAAAGCCGAGCCGCGCCAGCATGCCCGCGCAGGCCGCGCCCAAAACGCCGAGGCCGAGCACCACGACCGCGCGTTCGGGTGCCAGCGGCGGCACGACGGGCTCCCAGACCGGCGCTTGCGGCGCGGCATAGCGGTCGAGGCCCAGATGCGCGCGCAGCACCTGCCCCGTGACCCATTCGACCATGCCGCGCGCGAGCCCCTCATCGACCATTCGGCAGAGCGCCTGGGTCAGGCTCGGGTTGCCCACCACCCGCTCGACCCCGGCCCAGAGGCTGAGCACGGCGCGGGCGCGGGTGAAGGGGGCAAAATCGGTGACCGGCCCCGAGGGGGCATAGATGATGTAATCGACCGCCTCGGGGGCGATAGCGGCGGGCAGGGCGAGGCGCGCGGCGAGGCCCACCTCGGACAGGGCGCGGGTCAGCGCGGGTTCATAATCGGGCCAGTCGCGGGCGGCCCCGGCGAAGAGAAGGGTGAGCATCGCGTTACCTCGGGCGGTGGACATGGGCGCTTTGCACAAGGCCGAAGGCTGCCAGCAGGATCATCATCGCCGTGCCGCCGTAACTGACCAGCGGCAGCGGCACCCCCACCACCGGCATCAGCCCCATCACCATCGCCATATTGATCGCGAAGAACAGAAAGAACGTGCCCGCGATGCCGATCGTCAGGAGGCTGGAATAGCGGTCCTTGTTCACCAGCGCCGAATAGAGGCAAAAGGCGATGATCCCGGTATAGAGCACCAGCAGCGAAAACGCGCCCACGAAGCCGAATTCCTCGGCGAGCGTGGTGAAGATGAAATCGGTGTGCTTCTCGGGCAGGAAGTTCAGGTGGCTTTGCGTGCCCTGCATGAAGCCGCGCCCCGACCAGCCGCCCGAGCCGAGCGCGATCTGCGCCTGCATGATGTTGTAGCCCGCGCCGAGCGGATCGGCCGCCGGGTCAAGGAAGGTGTCGATCCGCTTGAACTGATAGTCATGCAGCAATTGCCAGTCGGTGCCGCGGCTCTCCATCACGGTGAAGATCAGCGCCACCACCAGCGCCGCGACCGTGCCGAAATACCACAGGCTGACGCCAGCCGCGAACATCACGATCGCGCCGCCCAGCACCAGCATCACCGCGGTCCCCAGATCGGGCTGGGTCAGCACCAGAAAGGTCGGCACAAGGATGATCACCGCGGGCACCAGCACCCAGAGCGGGCGCGAGACCCGCTCGGGCGGGAGCCAGTCGTAGAAAGCCGCCAGAAACATCACCAGCGCGACCTTCATCAGCTCCGAGGGCTGGAGCCTCAGTGGCCCTAGTTCCAGCCAGCGCTGCGCGCCCATGCCGATCGCGCCGAAGAACTCGACCGCCACCAGCAGCAGAAGCGCGATCAGATAGGCCAGCGCCGAGATGTTGCGCCAGAACCAGATCGGCGTGAAGCCGACGATCAGCATGGCCGCCATGCCCACACCGAAGCGCTTCATCTGCGGCTCGGCCCATGTGGTCGGATCGCCGCCGGCCACGGAATAGAGCATCAAGAACCCGGTGCAGGCCACCGCCGCCAAGAGGAAGACCAGCGGCCAGTTCAGGTACAGCACCTTGCGCAGGCCCGCGGGCACCGTCTTGAGATTGCTTTCCAGATAGGACATCGCGCCTCCTCAGGCCCGGCTCGAGCCACTGGTGGGCACGGTTTCGGGATCGACCAGATCCATCTCTTCGTGCAGCGCGCGGGCCTTGGCGCGGGCGCCCTCGGGATAGGCCGCGAGCGGCGGCACACCGCCCGCCAGCGCGAAGAGCAGGATGTCGCGCGCGAGCGGCGCCGCCGCCGACGAGCCGCCGCCGCCATGTTCCACGATCAGGCTGACCGCATATTTCGGATTGTCCACCGGCGCATAGCAGACAAACAGCGCATGGTCGCGCTGCTCCCAGGGCACCGCCTTGTTGTCCACCACGGCCGAGCGGACCTGACTGGTGCCGGTCTTGCCCGCCATCTTCCATTCGGCGGCGGCGATCCGCGCGGCCCGCGCCGTGCCGCGCTGACCGTTCATCACCGCGATCATGCCGCGCCGGATCGGCTCGAGCCAGGCCTCCTCGAGGCCCAGCGGCTCGGCCTCGGGCACCGGCACCTCGACCCCGTCGCGCGAGCGAATGAGCCGCGGCACCACCGCGCGCGCGGTGGCGATCCGCGCCGTCATCACCGCCAGCTGCAAGGGCGAAGCCAGCACATAACCCTGCCCGATCGAGCTGTTGATCGTGTCGCCGATCAGCCAGTCCTTGCCATAGCGCTCCTGTTTCCAGGCCTTGGTGGGCGCGAGCCCCTCGGCCACCGCCGACATCGGCAGTTCGTGGCGCACACCGACGCCCAGCTTGCGCGCCATGGCCGAGATCTTGTCGATACCGACCTTCTGCGCGACCTCGTAATAGAAGACGTCGCAGCTTTGCTCGAGGCTTTGAACCACGTTGACATGGCCATGACCCGAGCGCTTCCAGCAGTGAAACCGCCGCCCGCCCATCTCGATATAGCCCGGGCAGCGCACGGTATCCTCGGCGCCGATCACGCCGGCCTCGAGCGCCGCCAGCGCGGTGACCATCTTGTAGGTCGAGCCCGGCGGATAGAGCCCCTGCACCGATTTATCGGCCAGCGGCCGGTGGTCGTTTTCCATCAGCGCGCGATAATCCGGCCCCGAGATGCCGCGCACGAAAAGGTTCGGATCAAACGACGGGTTCGAGGCGATCGCCATGATATCGCCATTGGTCACGTCGATCACCACGGCCGCCGCCGATTCCTCGCCCAGCCGCTTATGCGCGTAATTTTGCAGCCGATAGTCGATCGTCAGCTGCAGATTGGCGCCGGGATCGCCCTCGACGCGGCCCAGCTCGCGCATCTCGCGCCCGGCGCTGTTGACCTCGACCCGGCGCTGCCCGGCATGGCCGCGCAGATCTTCCTCCATCTTGGCCTCGACGCCGGTCTTGCCCAGCTGGAATTTCGGGATCGACAACAGCGGATCGGGGTTCTCGATCTGGCTCAGGTCGTAATCCGAGACCGGCCCGACATAGCCCACGACATGCGCGAAATCGGGCCCGAGCGGATAGAGCCGCGACAGCCCCACCTCGGGCGAGACACCGGGCAGGGCGGGGGCATTGACCGCCACGCGCGAGAATTCCTCCCAGCTGAGGCGGTCGGCGACGGTCACCGGCGCATGCGGCGGGCGGCGCTTGACCTCGGCCAGCAGCTCGGCGGCATCGGTCTCGGAGATCGGCAGCAGGCGGCGCAGATCGCCCAGAACGGTCGGCACGTCGCCCGCATCCTCGCGGGTGATCGTCACCCGGTAATTTTGTTCATTGCCCGCCACCAGCGCGCCGTTGCGGTCATAGATCAGGCCGCGGGCGGGCGGGATCAGCCGGATCTTGACCGAATTGCCATCCGCCAGCAGGCGGTATTCATCGGCCTGCTCAAGCTGCATCTTGCGCATCCGGAGCGCGAGGACCGCGACAATGGCCGCCTGCGCGCCGCCCAGCAGCAGCCCGCGGCGGGTGATGGTCGAGCGGCTCTCCTGCGTTTGTTTCTGCGTGCGTTTCATGCCAAGCGCCCCTTTGCCCCGTCGCCGCTCACAGCCGGTTGCCCCAGGCATCGACCTCGCCGGGCGCGGCCCGCCGCAGCCCGAAGGCCATCCGCGAGAGTGCCACCACGAAGGGGTAGGCCGCAAGCGTCGAGAGGTAACGAAGCAGTTCCAGCCCCAGGGGCGGCTGATCGGTGACGACCAGCGCCAGCACCAGACGGTTCAGCACCAGCATCCCCAGCATCACCCCGGCGACCATGATGAATTCCAGCACGAAGGGCAGATCGCGCGAGGCGGCTTCGCGGGCGCGCAGGACCTCGGTCGCGCCCAGCACGATCAGCGTCCAGAGCCCGACCGGCCGCCAGAACATCAGATCCTCGATCAGGAAGACCGCGACGATCAGGGCTGCGGGCACGTAATCGGGGCGCCGCAGCACCCAGGCCAGCGTCAGCGCCAGCGTCAGATCGGGGCCGGGCAGGCTGTTGGCCTCGGGGTTCACGGGCAACAGCCGCAGGAAGATCACCAGCGCCACGAGCCCCAGATAGAGCCCTCGATGGGCGATCCGGCGCGAGGTCTGGGGATCGATCATGGCGCGACCCGCGGGGCTGGCGCAGCGGCGGCGCTTTCGGGCTCGGGGCCGGGGGCGGGCGGGATCAGGGGCCCGGCATCCAACAGCCGCTCGGCCGGGTGGC
>JACXUS010000501.1 GCA_014763785.1 Sphingomonadales bacterium
ATGAGATGGACGCTTCCCAATATCCTGACCGTGCTCAGGCTCCTGGCTGCCCCCGGTGTGGCGGTCATGTTCCTCTATTTCTCGCGCCCCTGGGCCGATTGGTTCGCGCTGGCGCTGTTCATCGGCGCGGCGATCACGGATTGGTTCGACGGCTATCTGGCGCGGGCCTGGAAACAGGAGAGCAAGTTCGGCGCGATGCTCGACCCGATTGCCGACAAGGCGATGGTGGTGATCGCGCTGGTGGTCCTGACGGGCTATTCGGGGATGAACCCCTGGCTGATCCTGCCCGCCACCGTGATCCTCTTCCGCGAGGTCTTCGTCTCTGGGCTGCGCGAATTTCTGGGCGCGGATGCCGGGCGGCTGCGGGTAACGAAGCTCGCCAAGTGGAAGACCACCGCGCAGATGGTGGCCATCGCCATTCTCTTTCTGGGAACCGGCCTCGCCTATCTCGAGCAAGGACGCGCGCCGCGCGCAGGCGAAGGCGATATCCCGACGGGGGCGAGCCTTGCCGATATCGCGACCCATGTGGGCCTCGCGCTGGTCTGGATCGCCGCCATCCTCACCGCGATTACCGGCTGGGACTATTTCCGCAAAGCCCTGCCCTATCTGAAGGAGCCCGGGCATGATTGACGTTCTCTACTTCGCCTGGGTGCGCGAGCGCATCGGTCTGCCACGCGAAACCGTCGAGACGCAGGCCGCGACGGTTGCCGATCTCGTCGAAGAGCTGAAAGCGCGCGAACCGCGTTATGAGGCGGCCTTTGCCGATCTCTATGAGGCGGCGGGCGATCTGGTTCTGGATGCGGTGGTGGCGCAATCCGAGGGCCAGCGCGCCGCGCTTTGGGAGCTGCGCGAGAGCCTGCCGATTGCCAACCGGCGCATTGGCGCGGTGTCGAGCCATGATATCTCGGTGCCGATCGCCGCGATCCCGGCGTTCATCGACGCGGCGCGCGCGGTGGTGGCGCAGCTGGGGGACTTCCGGATCAACTGCTTTGGCCATGTCGGCGACGGCAATCTGCATTTCAACGTTTTCCCGGCGCCGGGCCGCAGTCGCGACGACGAGGCGCCGCGGCGCGATGCGGTGAAGCGGGCAGTGCATGATCTGGTGGTGTCCTTCGACGGTTCGGTCAGCGCCGAGCATGGCGTCGGCCGTCTCAAGGTCGAGGATCTGGAGCGCTATGAGGATCCCGCGAAGCTGTCGATGATGCGGGCGCTGAAAGCGGCGCTCGACCCGCGGGGCATCCTGAACCCCGGGGCGGTGTTGCGCGCACAGGGC